>CAKSWM010000009.1 GCA_934511545.1 uncultured Oscillospiraceae bacterium
CCTCGGGACGTGTCCTGAAAATGCGCTGCCACTCGCCATCGCGCAGAATGTCGTCATACTCGTCGGAGGTATAGACGTCGATCGCGTTATCGCGCTCAGCGCGCTTGAGCGTTTCGATGAAATCGAGCGCCAGCACCTTGGGATGGCGGCGCATCGCCCAGTTATCGGCCTTGGAGCCGGCAAGACGAGTGCAGTGGATGCGGCTCTGCTGTCCCGCTCCGACTCCGATGGCCTGTCCGCCGCGGACATAGCAGACGGAGTTGGACTGGGTATATTTGAGCGTTATAAGAGCCAGGACCATGTCGTTTTTGGCCTCTTCGCTCAGGCTTTTGTTCTTCGTTACGATGTTCCCAAGCAGGCTCTTATCGATCCTGTAATCATTCCTGCCCTGCTCAAAGGTTATTCCGAATACATCCTTGTGCTCGACAGGCGCGGGGACATATTCGGGGTCGATCCTGACAACGTTATATCTGCCGCTTTTCTTGGTTTTGAGTATCTCCAGCGCCTCGTCGGTATATCCGGGCGCAATGATGCCGTCGGAAACCTCATTCTTTAGATACAGCGCTGTCGCCCTGTCGCAGACGTCGGACAGGGCCGCCCAGTCGCCGTAGGAGCACAGGCGGTCGGCTCCGCGGGCGCGGATGTAGGCACAGGCAATGGGCGACAGCTCCGCGTCAGGCTCGACAAAGAATACCCTCTTGTCAAGCTCGCTGAGCGGATTGCCGAGCGCCGCGCCGGCCGGAGAGACATGCTTGAACGATGCGGCGGCAGGCAGTCCGGTGGCCTCCTTCAGCTCCCTGACAAGCTGCCAGGAGTTGAGCGCATCCATGAAATTTATGTAACCGGGGGTCCCGTTGAGGACTTCGAGCGGGAGCTCGCCGCCGGAAACGAAAATGCGTGCCGGTTTCTGGTTTGGATTGCAGCCGTATTTGAGCGCGAGTTCTTTCATCTGCTTCTCTCCCCTATGTTATCTGTTTTTGTTAATTATCGTTTTTTCTTCTCCTACACGGACATACAGAGAAACCCTGTTATCAGCGTCGAGCGCCTCCCAGACGGCGTCCGCAAACTCGGGTGCGCTCATCTCCGGGACTTCGACCCTGACGGGTTCGCCGGAAAATGACGGGAGCGGCGAACCGAAGCCTTCATATGTGCTGATGAAATGCCCGGTTCCGGCGCGCGGCGCGTCATATTCATAAAAATAACGGCAGCAGCAGGCCGGGTCTCCGTCGAGTGACTTGAGGATAGACAGGGCATACTTTCCCTCCGGATTCACAACGCCGGATATGCGGGGCGTATAGTTCGGCTCATCCGGCTCGAACTCGCGTGTATGCAGACCGTGACGGTAGCAATGGCCGTTTGCCATATGCTCGCGGATGGTATCCGTCTGGTCGCCGTTCGTGACGATGAAATTGCCTGCGTATTCGCGCACGGGGTGGTAGATAATGAGCGACGGATCGGTCATTTTACTCTCGTCGAAGGCGCGTGTGCGTATGCCGTCCTCCGTTTCCTCAAACACCCTGTTGCGGCTGTTTTCGCTTCTGCCCATGATAAAATAAGCGCAGACATGCTCTCCTGAAGGCGTCACTCCGAGCATGATGCCCCTTCCCGGGTAGCACCGCTCGCGCAGATACTCAAAAAAATTCGTCATGACTTCTTCTCCTTTGCGATCCGTTTTGAAACTATCTCCGCCGCACGGGGCAGGATCCTCCACTCCGCCTGTTCCATTACCCTTTTTTGCAGCGTTTCCGGTGTGTCGCCGCGCCGCACGGAAACGGCGCGCTGGAGGATTATTTCGCCGCCGTCGGGTATCTCGTTAACATAGTGCACCGTTGCTCCCGTGACCGTGACTCCATAATCGAGCGCCGCCTTATGTACACGCAGACCGTACATGCCCCTTCCGCAGAATGACGGAATAAGCGAAGGGTGGACATTGATCATCCTTTTGGGATATTTTTTAGTAAAGCTTTCGCTGAGAATGCTCATGAAACCGGCAAGCACTATCATGTCGATCCCAAACTCGTCAAGGACCTCAGAGATTTTTTCCTCAAACTCCTCCTGCGATGAGCAGTTTTTGCGTGAGACGGTGCAGGTGGGTATGCCCGCTCTTGCCGCGCGCTCAAGCGCAAAGGCGGAAGGATTGCTGGAAACGACAAGCTGTATGCGTCCGCTCTTGAGAACTCCCATGTTCTGGGCGTCGATCAGGGATTGAAGGTTTGTTCCTCCGCCGGATACAAAAACCGCAATGCGCGTCAGCATATTATAACTCCCTCGTCGGAGGCTGCGGTCTCGCCGATTATATATGCATCCTCTCCGTTTGCGCGCAGGACCTCGAGTGCGCGGTCCGCATCCTGCCCGGAAACGACGACCGTCATTCCGACGCCCATGTTGAAGGTGTTGAACATATCGTTTTCGGGAATGTAGCCTTCCGCGGCTATCAGGTCAAAGATGGGCAGCACCCTGACCGCGGACCTTTCGATCTTTGCGGAAAGGCCATCCTTCAGACTGCGGGGAATATTCTCGTAAAAGCCGCCGCCCGTTATGTGAGAGACAGCCTTGACATTCACTGCCTCAAACAGGGCGAGCATGGGCCTGACGTATATTTTTGTCGGGGTGAGAAGCGTTTCACCCAGAGTCTTTCCGCTCAGTTCGGGCACCGAGATGCTCATATCGCCGCACTCGACGTCAAACACGCGGCGGACAAGCGAAAAGCCGTTGGAATGTACGCCGCTGGACGGCAGCGCTATTATAACGTCGCCGGCGCGCATCGTGTTCCTGTCAACGATCTTTTCCTTATCCACAACTCCGACGGAGAATCCGGCAAGGTCATATTCATCCAGCGGATAAAAGCCCGGCATCTCGGCCGTTTCTCCACCTATCAGCGCACAGCCGGCCTGGACACAGCCCTCCGCAATGCCGGAAACGATGTCCGCGATGCGCTCGGGCACGTTCTTGCCGCAGGCGATATAATCAAGGAAAAACAGCGGCTTTGCCCCGCAGCAGATAACGTCGTTCACGCACATGGCGACGCAGTCGATGCCGACGGTGTTGTGTTTGTTCATGATAAAGGCAAGCTTCAGCTTGGTGCCGACGCCGTCCGTTCCGCTTACAAGGACGGGGCGCTTCATGTCCTTTACGTCAAGCTCAAAAAGGCCGCCGAAACCGCCGATGTCGGAGACGACTCCGCTCGTCATCGTGCGGGCGATGTGTTTTTTCATCAGCTCGACCGCTCTGTATCCGGCCGTGATGTCGACGCCTGCGGCGGCATAGCTCTCTGAACGCGAGTTTTTCATTCTCAATTACCCCTCTCATATTTTCCGGATATGGCGGCGTCCTTTTCAAGGACTCTTTCACGCTCGGCCTTTCTCGACTCGTCGAGAAGGTGGGCAAGCTCCGTGTCGTTTATTGCGAGCATCTGAACGGCCAGAAGAGCGGCATTCTGCGCTCCGTCTATCGCGACGGTGGCAACCGGTATGCCGGAAGGCATCTGCACGGTCGATAAAAGCGCATCCATGCCGTCGAGAACGGAGGCCTTTACCGGAATGCCTATAACAGGCAGTGTCGTATTGGCCGCCAGAGCTCCGGCCAGATGCGCCGCCTTGCCCGCTGCCGCGATTATTGCGCCAAAGCCGTTTTCACGTGCGGCCTCGGCAAAAGCTTTTGCCTGCTCCGGCGTTCTGTGCGCGGAGTAGACATGTACCTCATAGGGAACGGAAAACTCATCCAGCGTGGACATCGCCTTCTCCAAAACCGGAAGGTCGCTGTCGCTGCCCATAATGATCGCGATTTTTTTCATTCTTCAGCCTCCATAAAAAATGGCAGTCCTATTTAGTTAAAAAACAGGACTGCCCAGACGGTCGACTCAATATTCCTTTTGCTCCCCTGCGGTTTTGCCCGCCTTTCCGTCAGTTGCAAAAGGTTTTCTCTATATACTATATAGTATTATATTCGATGCGTTTCGTCAAGATAATTTGCCGAATTTACTCCGCCAAATCTTCCCCTTTTTACCGGCGGAAAACCGTCAGCGCACTTCCGCGCGCTTCATCTCGCGCCAGACGGTGAGCATCATGGTCGTATAGCAGATGCCGCCGCCGACAATGTCGGAGATGGGTTCCGCCCAGAAAACGCCGTTCACGGCGGGAGATACTATCATCGGGAGAATGAGCACCAGCGGGATAACGATTATCCCCTTGCGGAGTATGGAAAAGCATATCGCCTGTTTAACTCTGCCAAGTGAAGTAAACGTGCACTGGCCGGATATCTGGAACGCCATTGCCGCAAACGCACAGAAGAATATTCTCACGGCCGGCGCGCCGATCTCCGCTATATGGGGGTCGGAGATAAATATGCGTATGAAAGCATGAGGAAACAGCTCCGCTATTGCCGTCGCCGCACCCGTATAGCACAGCACCATCGCGGTTATGCAGGTTATCCCCTGCCGCACGCGCTTCGGTTCTCCTGCGCCGTAGTTGTAGCTCAGGACCGGCTGCGCTCCGCTGGATACGCCGTTGACCGGGGTCTGTACTATTTCGCGTATGGAATTTATGACCGTCATCACGCTGACATATGCATCTCCGCCGAGACGCAGCAGCGAGGCGTTGTATACCGTGGACACCGCGCAGTTCGTAACGGCGACGGTAAATCCCGTCACGCCCAGAGCCAGCGT
Organism: uncultured Oscillospiraceae bacterium; assembly: GCA_934511545.1. Taxonomy (GTDB): domain Bacteria; phylum Bacillota; class Clostridia; order Oscillospirales; family Oscillospiraceae; genus CAKSXP01. The sequence continues at coordinate 4,664 of CAKSWM010000009.1, forward strand.
CTTTTTGACGACCTCTGCGCGGAGACGCAGATTTTCGCGTTTCAGCTTCAGGATCGCGGTCCTGCCCGTCAGAAAGCGCAGGACCCAGACAGCCGAGCACATCTGTGCGATGACCGTCGCAAGGGCCGCCCCCCGCACGCCCATGTCCAGCACAAAGATAAAAACGGGGTCGAGTATGATATTGACCGCCGCGCCAAGAAGCACCGTCAGCATACCCGTCTTTGCAAAGCCCTGAGAGTTTATAAACGGATTCATGCCGAGTCCGGTCATGACAAACACGGTCCCGAACAGATATATAGTAAGATAGCTGTCCGCATAGGGGAAGGTTTCGTCCGACGCGCCGATCAGGCGCAGCACCGGCGCCTTGACCGCAAGTCCCAGCACTGTCAGCACGACTCCAAAGATCACCAGCAGCATATATGAATTGCCGAGAATTAGCTCCGCCCTTTTGTCATCGCCCCTGCCGCGCGCGATCGAGCACAGAGGCGCGCCGCCGGAGGAGCACAGGTTCTGGAACGCGCTGATTATAGTTATCACCGGGAAGGCCACCCCTATCCCCGGCAGGGCAAGGCTGCCCTCTCCGGGCATATGTCCAATGTATATTCTGTCTACCACGCTGTACAGAACATTTATCAGCAGCGCCAGTGTCATCGGCAGTGACATCCGGAGAATGTTCACGGACATTTTCCCCTGCGTAAAATCATTTTTTCTCCCCGTCACGGATATTGCCTCCTCCCGTCAGTCTACCACGGAATTTTAGTCTCTCCGCGGCGCGATGTCAAGACTTCCGCCCGCGCCGTCCGCGCATACGGTCCGCTCGATAATATACCTCCGGAAAAGCTTGCGATTGACAACGGAGCGTAACAATATTAAAATAGTATTATTAGACTGGCGAGGGTTGGGCCCCTGCCGCCGGTCAGCCCCGCTTTTGCCGTCTCGTAGCAGATTTGGCGGCAAAAACAGGTTTTTTCACCCGCAATGAAGTATGAATAGGAGGAAATACTTTGAAAAACTACCAGACAGATCTTGTAATTGTCGGCGGCGGTACCGCCGGCGTTGCAGCGGGCGTCGCCGCGCTGCAGCAGGGCGCCAACGTCGTTATTCTTGAGAAGAACAACGCGCTCGGCGGAAACGGCTTTTTCCCGATGGGTTTGGCGGCCGTCGGAAGCTATGTCCAGAAGCAGATGGGTATCGACGCGGACGAAGACAAAATGTTCAAATCCGCGATGGAATACAGCCACTGGCTGGCCGACCCCCGTCTCAACCGCAAGCTGCTCCATCTCTCCGGCGATACTATCGGCTGGCTTCACGATCTCGGAGTTGAGTTTGTGACCGTCGTTCCCCACTACACCGGACAGTACCCCTTCGTCTATCACAAGGTCGCTCCCCCGACTTCCACCGGCACCGCCGTTATGACCGCTCTCATCAAGGAGTTCAAGCGGCTCGGCGGAACCGCCCTGACCCGTACTCCGGGCAAGAAGATCATAATGGAAAACGGCCGCGCGGTCGGCGCTCTGGCCGAGACCGAGGACGGAGAAGAGGTCCGGGTCGACGCAAAGAACGTTCTTGTCTGCACGGGAGGCTTTGCCGGAAACAACGAGCTTCTCAAGTTCTTCTTCCCGTCCTATGACGCCAATGAATATCTCTATCTCCACGGCCAGCGTCCCACCGGCGACGGTGTCCGCATGCTGCTCGAGGCCGGCGGACTGAAGGACTGGAACGCAGCCATCGCCGGCGGCGCTCCCAACATCACGAGCAAGGCCTCCATGGTGTCCCTGCTCATAAGCGAGCCCGACTGCATCTGGCTCAACAAGCGCGGCGAGCGCTTCTGCGACGAGACGGTCGTCTATGACCTCGGTCTCGGCGTCAACACTGTGTCCATGCAGCCGCAGAAGGTCGCCTATGCCATTCTCGGCAAGAACATAGTCGATTCCCTGTATGAGTATGCAAAGCTCAACCCCGGCCCCGGCAGAGACATCACCAAGTGGGACAAGGACATAGAGGACTGCATCGCGGACGGCGAGCTCCGCATCGTCGATACCCTCGAGGAAGCCGCGGCCTTTGTCGGCGCCCCCGTGGACGTCATCAAGGCGGAGATCGAGCTTTATAACCACGACTGCGCGGTCAATCACGACAGCCTGTTCGGCAAGGCTCCCAAGTACATGACTCCCATCGACACCGCGCCCTACTATGTCGTCAAGACCGGCGTTGACCTGCTCTTCACCTGGGGCGGCATCCGCTGCGACCACAACTATCAGGTCCTCGACGAGAACAGGAACCCCATCCCCGGACTCTATTCCGCGGGCAACGACGGTTCCGGCAACGTCGACGGCGATACCTACCACTTCGGCATGAGCGGCCACGCCTTCGGATACAGCATCATCGGCGGACGTATGATCGGCGAGATGCTGGGAAAGATGAAATAACACAAACGGACCGGCGTCCATAATGCGCGCGGGCGTCTCCGGCGGGGGCAGAGAGCACAAATGGCATACTTCGTCTATATCCTGCGCTGCGAGGACGGCAGCCTTTATACGGGCATCACAACGGATCTTTCGCGCCGCTATGCCGAGCATTGCGGAAAGGGCGGAAAAGGCGCAAAGTATACCCACTCCCACCGTCCGCTGCGTCTTGAACGCGCGTGGAGCTGTTCCGGAAAAGGCGATGCGCTTCGCCTTGAACACCGCATAAAGCAATTGACCCACGCCCGGAAGGAGGCTCTCCTTCTGGGCGCGGAGCCCGAGGGGCTTTGTCTTGAGACATACGAAAACGTCCCTCTGGAATAACAAAACAGGCGTTCATCAGTATACTGATGAACGCCTGTTTTGTTGTATGATCAGAAATATGTCCTTATCCCGTCGGTGACGGAATCAGGCTCTGCGGTAGCGCTGATGGTGAACTTGACGCTCTCGCGCACACTGAAATTCTCCATCCAATCAAGCAGTGCCTCGACAGCCTCGTTTGAGGTGTCGGAAAGCATCTTGTAGAAGTTATCTATAAAAACATGGGTTATATCATAGTTGCCCGCATGCAGTCCGCTGATAAAGCCCCTGAGAAGCTCGTTTGTTTCAATTCCGTATTCGCTTGCGTGAATGAGTCTTGCGGTGTACGGGATGTCATAGGTGAGGTTTTTATCCTTCTCTATGCAGACGACGCTGCCGGTTTCAGATTCGACGGCCTCCTTGACCAGCTCGACCAGCTTTTTCGTTTTTCCCGATCCCTTAAGACCCATGATGAGTTTAACCAAGAGAATCACGCTCCTTCATTTTCAAGATATTTATTCTCCAATATACGACTCAGAGATGGCATTACTGTATCTTACAGTTATCATACCATCTCTTTGAGCCTTCTTCAATGATTAGTTTTTCATTTTAAAAAATATTTACAACTTACAGCTTTACGGGCGTCCCAGCATACTGAACATGTTCTTTTTATATGCCTCCACGCCGGGCTGGTCAAACGGATTAACGCCGGACATATATCCCGAAATGCCGCAGGCAAGCTCGAAGAAACAGACCAGCTCTGCAAAGCTCTCCGCATTCATCGCATCTGCCGTCACCGTTATATTGGGAACGCCGCCTTCAATATGCGCTTTTTTAACGGCGTTTGCCGCGACAGAGCATATCTCGGCATACTCGCGTCCGGCAAGATAGTTGAGTCCGTCGGGATCTCCGAGCGCAAACGGCACGCGTATGCCGGGACCGGGATCCTCGAACAGCACGACAGTCTCCATCAGCGTGCGCGGGCCATCCTGTATGTACTGCCCCATCGAGTGCAGATCCGCTGTGTATTCAACGGAGGCCGGAAATATCCCTATCCCGTTTTTCCCCTCACTCTCTCCGTAAAGCTGCTTCCACCACTCCGCCATATAGCGGAACCGCGGCTCATAGCTTGCCAGGATCTCGATGCTCTTGCCCTGGGCGTAAAGGTGCTGTCTCGCCGCGGCGTATTTCCAGGCGGGGTTCTCCGGCGAACGCAGATCGAGTTCCCTCATCGCCTCCTCCGCGGCCTTTACCACGGCGGAAACGTCGATCCCTGCCGCAGCCATCGGCAGAAGCCCAACGGCGGAAAGGACGCTGTAACGTCCGCCCACGTCGTCCGGCACAACAAAGGTCTCGTATCCATCCGAATCCGCCAGCGCCTTCAGTGCGCCCTTTTGTGCGTCTGTCGTTGCAAAAATGCGCCGCGACGCCCCGGAACCATATTTTTTCTTCGCCATCTCGCGAAAAACGCGAAAGGCCAGCGCGGGCTCCAGCGTAGTCCCTGACTTTGAAATAACGTTTATCGAAAAATCTCGGTCGCCGATGCGCTCCTTCATCTCCGCCAGGGCGGAGGGAGACAGCCCGTTCCCCGCAAAAATAACCTCCGGCCCATCCTTGGGGTCCAGCAGCTCTATCGCGGCGCGCGCGCCGAGATATGAGCCCCCGATGCCGACCACGACCAGCACCTCGGAATTGGTGCGAATGCGTTTTGCAGCCGTCTGTATCTTCTTGAGTTCGCCGTTTTTAACTCGCGACGGCAGTTCAAGCCACCCGGTGAATTCGGCGCCCGATCCGCTCTTTTCCGAAAGCGCCCTGTGTGCCTGCGCCGCGAGTGCATAGTCCGGCCCGGCGGGCGAAAAGCTTCTGAGTGCTCCGCTTAAATCGACCTTTATCATACTGGTTCTCCTTAGAAATCTTTTGCAAGACAATATTACACCCATACCATTGCATTTGCAATCGTTTTTTGACGATTTCACGCCCTAAAGTGGGGGAATACTATCATTTTAAGCTGTTTTTTTGCATATAAATGGGGCATGTATCACTGTTTTCCTCCGAAAAGCCGGGACAGCATGCTCAGATATACATCCCCCGTCCGCAGTCTCCCGACGCTTTCCGAAGCCAGAAGCGGGAACTCCGCTATCAGGTTCTCGCCCGAATAGACCCACGTCATTCCTAGCACATCACCCTTTTCCACCGGCGCCTGCACGCTCTCGGCAAGCTCCGTCTCATATCTCAGCTCGCCGACAGAGTTTTTTTCGAACAGCATCATGCTGTCCGCTCCGCGCACCGGCTGAATATGCGAGCAGGTCCCAAGCTCCACCCGGACAGGTGCTATCGCCTCTCCTCCGTCCAGGGAGACAAGACTGTAATTCGCAAAGGCATAGTTGAGCAGCGTTTTTGCGCTCTCAAACCGATCGCTGCTGGTCTCCCCGTGCAGCACTACGGCGATGTATTCCGTTCCGTCACGCTCCGCCGTCGCGGAAAGGCAGTACATCGCACGGGAGGTAAAGCCCGTTTTCAGTCCCGTCGCGCCCTTGTAGTAATATATCAGCTTGTTTGTGTTGGCAAGGCTGAATCTGCCCTCCCGCACGTTGTCCATCCAGATGGTCGTATAGTCCTTTATCATGTTGTGACTTATCAGTTCCCTCGACATGAGCGCGATATCATATGCGCTCGTCACATGCTGGGGATCGTCGTTCAGACCCGTACAGTTGGTAAAGTGCGTATCCTCCATCCCCAACTGCTGTGCACGCTCGTTCATGCGCCCGACGAAGGCTTCCTCCGTTCCGGCGATATGCTCCGCCAGCGCTACCGCACAGTCATTTGCCGAGACGACCGCCACGCACTTGAGCATCTCCGAAACCGTCATCGTCTCGCCCTCCTCGAGCCAGATCTGGCTGCCTCCCATGGAGGCCGCACGGGCCGAGGCCGAGACGACGTCATCCAGAGAAAGATTTCCGTTCTCGATCGCTTCCGCAACGAGCAGCATCGTCATCACCTTGGTCACACTCGCCGGTTCCATCTGTTCGTGCGCGTTTTTCTCATATATCACCTCGCCCGTCACCTTTTCCATCAGTATCGCCGACGGAACGGGTATCGAGATATCGTCATCCTTTTTTATCTCTATCCCGAATGCGGCGGTGGAGAGAAGAAGCGAAAACAGCAGGACAAACACCATTTTTTTCATACATAAGCCTCCTTACATACGGCGCGGACGCATTATCGCCCTTTTCAGCAAACCATATGATACAAGCCCTGCGATTATTCCCGACGTTCCGGCTGTCAAGCTTTTTCAACGTTCTTCGCGTCCCAATCTTTGCAATAACCCCATGCACATAATCATATGTAAACTTATATTCATTATCCGATGAATACTGCCGTTTTTTGGTCTCTCTGCGAACCTTTGTATTTCAAGGTTTTTAACATTTTCAACAGAGTTTTCAACATTCCTGTGGATGTTTACGGGCAGGAAATATTCAGTTTTGGTTTACATAATAACACCAGAATTTATTTTTTCAGACATGAAACATGCAAATTTTGACCTTGACAAGGTTTTTGCGCCGATGTATAATGACCGCATTTTAGACCAAAACGCCATAACAGGCAGGATACGGCCACGGCCGCGTCCTGCCTGTTATGCTTGCCTGAACTTTATTCCGAAAGCAGTATTCTGTCGTTGTCAAGAGCCTTGCCCGTGCCCTCGCGGAAACGTGAGAGCAGGTCATCGACGGTCATCCCGGCACGCTCCGCCCCCGAAACGTCGAGGACGATCCTTCCCTCGGACATCATCAGCGTCCTGTTGCCGAGGCGCAGAGCCTGGTTCATGTTGTGCGTGACCATAAGACAGGTCATGTTTTCCTCCGCTATCACTCGCTGCGTAAGCTCCAGCACCTTTTCCGCGGTCCCTGGGTCAAGCGCGGCAGTGTGTTCATCAAGCAGCAGAAGCTGCGGCGGCACCATTGTGGCCATGAGCAGCGTCAGCGCCTGCCGCTGGCCGCCGGACAGCAGTCCGACAGGCTGGCGCATTCTGTCCTCAAGCCCCATGCCCAGAAGCTTCAGCTTTTCTGCGAAAAATTCCTTATCCTTTTTCTTTATGCGGCTGAACGGAGAGCTGTTTTTCCCCGAGCGGAGATATGCCAGCGCAAGGTTTTCCTCTATCGTCATTGTGGGCGCCGTTCCCTTGAGAGGGTCCTGAAACAGTCTGCCAATGACCTGACTGCGCCGGTGCTCCGGCATAAAGGTTATGTTCTTTCCGCCGAGGATTATGCTTCCCTCGTCTACATAGAAGCTGCCGGATACGGCGTTGAGCATTGTTGACTTGCCCGCACCGTTTGAACCGATGATCGTCACAAAGTCGCCTCTGTCAAGGTGCAGCGAAAGGCCGTCAAGCGCCTTTTTTTCATTGACCGTTCCGGCGTTGAAGGTCTTTGTAATATTCTTCAGCTCCAGCATGCTCAATCTCCCCCTTTTCTGACGGCGAGCTTGCGCTTCTGGAACGCAAACCATTTTTTGAGAGTCGGCATGGCGATCGCCAGGGCAACGACTATCGCGGTTATGAGCTTGAGCCCCGCAACGGGAACTATCTTCGTATAAAGCACTATCGCATAGATAAGGCGGTAAATGACCGAACCCACTATCGCCGCTATCGCGCCCTTGACAACGGTGCGGCGGCCAAGAACGGTCTCGCCGATTATCAGGCAGGCCAGGCCGATAACAACGATGCCCGTGCCGCCGTTTATATCGGCAGAGTTCTGGTATTGCCCCACCATCGCGCCGGACAGCGCGGTCATCGCATTTGAAATACACAGTCCGACAGAAATGGTAAAGGTCGGGTTAATGGAAGAGGAGCGCACCATGTCGATGTTGTCTCCCGTTGCCCGTATCGTCAGGCCAAGATGCGTTCCAAGGAAGAGTATGATAATAACGGTCAGCGCCGCGAGGACCGCAAGGGCAAGAAGCATATCGCTCCACCCTCCCGCGGGAACGGCGTCCCTGAACATGCTGAAAACCGTCTTTGTCTTGAGCAGACTGGCATTGGACTTCCAGCCCATCGCCATCAGGTTTATCGTGTAAAGTCCGGTGTTCGTCACAATGCCCGCAAGTATGGACGGCACGCCCAGACGCGTCTGGAGGAAGGCCGTCACGAAACCGGCGCAGGCTCCCGCCAGCATTGCCGCCGGGACCGCAAGGAACGGGTGTCCCGCCGCCGTCAGCGTGACGGATACGGCCGCGCCGAGGACAAAACAGCCGTCCGTCGTAAGGTCGGCGATATCAAGTATCCGGTAGCTGAGAAACAGCGCCATCGCGACCGGCGCATACAGAAACCCCAGCTCCAGAGCAGTCTTTACAATATAAAACAAGGTCTGTTCCCCTCTCAAAACTGATGCGGGCCTTCAGCCCGGAAAGAGCCTCAAAACGGCCGTCAATTCCCCCGACGGAATGTTCGGGGGAATTGGCGCATACCGGATGGTTTTTTACCGGATCATTCAATCCTCTGTCGTTGTGACCTCGACGATCTCTCCCATGTCCTTGAAAACGCTGTAATCGATCCCGAGAGCCGCCGCGGTTTCGGTGTTGACGGTTATGATCCCGCCGTCCATGAGGTAATAGTCCTCAAGTCCGGACATACCTTCGGTTATCGCCTCATAGGCGAGGTCGGCCGTGCGGGTTCCGAGATCGGTGTAGTTGACACCGCAGGTGACGAAAGCTCCGTTGCGCACGAAGGAGTCGGCGCCGGTGTAGTGCGGGATGCCGGCATTGGCAAGGTCCTCATATATTGCAAGCTCGGCGGCCATGATGGTGTTGTCGGTGGGAGTGAATATCGCATCCACACCCTCTGCGATGAGAGCGGAGGCGGCGGCTATGACCTCATCGGTAGTGGCGGCGGTCTGCTCGGAATAGGCTATGCCCTTGCTGTCAAGTATTGCCTTTGCGTCGGCTATCGGGGTGATGGAGTTGTCCTCGGACAGGGAGTACAGCAGGCCGACCTTGGTAATATCGGGGTTCTGCGCAAGCATCATGTCGATGATGAATTCGGTGTTGAGCGCGTCGCTGGTGCCGGTCACATAGTCGATCCCGGTAAGCTCAGCCGTCTCGGGATCGGAAATTGCGGCGAAAATGACAGGTGTTTTGCTCTCCTCCGCGCAGGAAGTCATGATTTGGGCCGCAGTGGTTGCGATGGGTATGATCGCGTCGACCTTATCGGCTATCGCCTGATCGCCGATCTGCTTGAGCGTGGTCTGTTCGCCCTGGCCGGAATAGACCTCGTACTCGATCTTGACGCCCTTGTCGGCGGCTATCTTGTCGAGTTCGGCGGTTATAGCGTTTGCTATCTCGTCGAGCGAGGCGTGATCCATCTGCTTGACGACCGCTATCTTTATCGTATCGTCATCGGTCTTGCCGCCGCAGGCGGCGAAGGAAAACAGCATTGCAAGAGCAAGAGCGGACATCATAACTGACTTGATTATTCTATGCAGGTTTTTCATTTTGTTTTTAACTCCTTTTTATGTTTTGGTGTTTGGTATCATGATCATCTCCGGCAGGGACGCCATCGTTTCGTTTCTTTTTTCATCGTTCTTCTCTCCCGTTTTTGATTTATAAGCAATAAAAAAAGTCCTGTCCCTCAATTACAAGGGACAGGACTTGTTATTCCTGCGGTGCCACCCAAGTTGACGCATGATGCGCCCTCTCGCTTCCCGCGCCGACACGCGGGGCCGCTGGGTAACGGGTGCGGAAGCCCGTCGGCTGCTACTTGCGGAATATTCGCTTTCGGCCGCCCTCACGAGTCCATTCACCAACCGTCCGAATACCGCGCTCACACCGCCCGCGGCTCGCTTTGATCTGACTGCATTGGCTACTAATCTCGATCACAGGTTTTTTTATTGGCGCTATTATAACCACAGCCGCCATGCTTTGTCAAGCGCTATTTTAGCCAAACTCATCCGCACTTTTCGGCGGCTGTGATGTGATATTGCTCAGTTTCCCGGCTTTGCCTCTGTTCTTATTTTATGCACACGCGGCGGAAATTCTTCTTGCCGCGCCTGACAAGGATGCCCTCTCCGGACAGCTCCTCGGGCGTGAACACGCGGTTTGCGTCCGTTACCTTCTCCTCGTTGACGGTAACGCCGCCCTGCTGCACATTGCGGCGGGCATCGCCCCTGGACGAGCACAATCCGCTCTGCACAAGGACCGTCAGAATATCAACGCCGTTCTGCGCCTCTTCCGCGCCGATCTCGCAGCACGGAGCGTCGCCGCCGTCGCCGCCGCCGAACAGCGCCTTTGCGCTTTCCTCCGCCTTCTTTGCCTCTTCCTCGCCGTGGACAAGGGACGTGAGCTCATATGCGAGTATCTCCTTCGCGCGGTTGAGCTGACTGCCCTCCCACTTATCCATCTCGTCGATCTGCTCGAGCGGAAGGAAGGTCAGCATGCGCAGGCACTTCATAACGTCGGCATCGCCGACATTGCGCCAGTACTGATAAAACTCAAAGGGACTCGTCTTGTTCGGATCGAGCCACACGGCATTGCCGGCCGTTTTGCCCATCTTGTTGCCGTTCGCGTCGGTCAGAAGGGTGATGGTCATGGCGTAAGCGTCCTTGCCCAGCTTCTTGCGGATGAGCTCTGTGCCGCCGAGCATATTGCTCCACTGGTCGTCTCCGCCGAACTGCATATTGCAGCCGTAGTGCTGGAACAGGTGATAGAAATCGTAGCTCTGCATTATCATGTAGTTGAATTCAAAGAAGCTCAGGCCCTTTTCCATCCTGTTTTTGTAGCACTCAGCGCGCAGCATGTTGTTGACGCTGAAGCAGGCGCCGACCTCGCGCAGGACCTCGACATAGTTAAGGTCGAGCAGCCAGTCGGCGTTGTTGACCATGATGGCCTTGCCCTCGCCGAAGTCGATGAATTTTTCCATCTGGCGTCTGAAGCACTCGGCGTTATGGTCGATGTCCTCCTT
>CAKSWM010000010.1 GCA_934511545.1 uncultured Oscillospiraceae bacterium
GCCTTGGTGTAGATACCGCCGCCGACACGCGCGAACAGCGCAATGGAGGAAGCGCCGAGGGAGAATCCGGTCAGGATCTCGACATCCTCGGTCACGACATAGATCAGGGCGCAGCCGAGCAGACCAAGGCCGACAACGCACATGCCCATGACGGAGCCGCCGGAGAACGCGATGCCCAGAGCCTTGTTCATACCGCCGGTACGTGCGGCGTTTGCGGTGCGGACATTCGCCTTGGTGGCGACATTCATGCCGAGATATCCCGCAGCAACGGAGAACACAGCGCCGATGAGGAAGCAGACGGCCGTTTTCCAGCTGATGAACACAGCGATAAGGACAAACAGCACAACAACAAAGATTACGAGTATTTTGTACTCAGCGAACAGGAACGCCCTTGCACCCTCACTGATGCTGTTGGCGATCTCTTTCATGCGGTCGGTGCCCGCATCTGCCCTCGAGACCTTTACGGTCTTGATGCCGGCGAATATCAGCGCGATAACCGCCAGAACCGGGGCAAGCCAGATAAGATTTTCCACTTGCGATTCACTCCTCAAATATTTTTCTGACCAACAAATATCCAAGCCTTTTCAATGCGCGCAGGGGCAGGCAAAGAAGACAGGTTTGGATGCTGGAATATCATATACTATTTGCGGAGATATTGCAAACACAAAAAGTAACAAAAGATTGTAATTTTCACCCCAAGGTTGTATAATCTATGACCAAACAGGATATCCAAAGCCATACTTTCGTGTATTCTGACAATTCGATTCTTAAAGGAGGTACGTCAATGTCAGGCCGCTTCTGCACCTTCCCGCTGTATGAAACCGCACCACTGCTGATCTCCGTCGCACAGGGCCGCGTCCCGGCGGAGCTTGTCATCCGTTCGGCAAGCCTTGTGAACGTCTGCACGGGAGAGATCATCCCGGACACCGACGTCGCCGTTGCCGGAGGCCGCATCGCCCTCGTCGGAGACGCCGGCCGCTGCATCGGTGAAAACACCCGTGTCATCGACGCCGGCGGCGCTTTCCTCGCCCCCGGCTTTCTCGACGGGCACATCCACGTTGAATCCTCCATGCTGTCCGTCGGAGAATATGCGCGCGCCGTCATTCCGCACGGAACTGTGGGGATCTATATGGATCCCCACGAAATATGCAACGTTCTCGGCATGGACGGCGTGCGCTGCATGATCGAGGACTCAAAGCGCGTTCCGCTCAAGACGATGGTCACCGTTCCCTCCTGCGTGCCGGGCGTTCCCGGCTTTGAGGATACCGGGGCAGAGATAACCGCCGCAGACATCGCGGAAATGATGCGCTGGCCCGAGGTCGTTGGCCTTGGCGAAATGATGAACTATCCCGGCATACTCGCCTGCGATGAACGCCCTCTTTCGATCGTCCGTGAGACGCAGAAAGCGGGAAAAACCGTCACCGGTCACTACCCCGCCTCGGACGCGGGCGGACTGAACGCATATATCGCCGCGGGCATAAGCTGCTGTCACGAATCGACAAAGGCGGAGGACGCGCTTGCAAAAATGCGTCTGGGTATGTACGCGATGCTCCGCGAGGGCAGCGCATGGCACGATCTGACGGAGGTATCCAGGGCCGTAACGCAGCACTGCCCGGACACGCGCTTTGCCGTGCTCGTAACCGACGACGCACACCCCAACACTCTCATATCCAATGGGCATCTTGACCATCTGCTTCGCCGCGCGATGCAGGAGGGCATACCACCCGTCAGGGCAATACAGATGGTGACCATCAATACCGCTTCATGTTTCGGGATGCAGGACGAGCTGGGCAGCATCGCTCCCGGAAAATGCGCCGATATGGTCCTCATCGGCACACTCGAGGACATGGACGTGAAAATGGTGTTCATAAACGGCGAACTCGCCGCGGAAAACGGCCGTATGACGGCAGAGCCCCGGCCCTATGAATACCCCTCTTTTGCGCGCAGCACGATGAATGTCGGCGAGACTATCACTCCCTCCTCTTTCCGCATCCCCGCCCCGCAGGCGGAGTCCGCGGCCGTAAGGTGCATCGAGATAATACCCGCCAACACGCTCAACCGAGAGATCACCGCTCATCTCCCCGTCGTGAACGGCTGCGTTGAAGGCGACGCCGCCCAGGATATACTCAAGACCGTTGTTTTTGAGCGCCACAGCGCGACCGGCAAAAAGGGGTTCGGCTTTGTTCGCGGATTCGGCATAAAAAACGGCGCGATGGCCTCCACGGTGTCCCACGACGCCCACAACCTGCTGGTCGTCGGCACGAACGACGCCGACATGGCGCTTGCCGCCAACACGCTCATCGAAAGCGGCGGCGGGATGTGCGCGGTCCGGAACGGAGAGGTGCTCGGCCATGTAAAGCTGCCCATCGCCGGGCTCATGGACGACCGCCCCGCGGCCGATATGGCGGCCGACGTCGCCGTTCTCGAGGATGCCTGGCGCAGGATAGGCTGCACGCTCCCGTCTCCCTTCATGACGATGGCGCTTATCCCTCTGGCATGCATTCCCGAGCTGAGGCTGACGGACCGCGGTCTTGTGGACTGCCGCAATTACAAATTTACTGAACTCTTTATAAGGTGAAAGAAAAATGCTTAAGATCAAAAACGGAAAAATCGTGACCTCCGCCAACGTGACGCGCGCGGACATATACATAGAAAACGGAAAGATCACACAAATCGGGGGCGAAGCGCCCTTTGACGCGGAATACGACGCCGGGGGCTGCCTCATCTTCGCGGGCTTTATCGACAGCCACACGCATCTCGGCATGGACGCGGGCAGTACCTGGACCATTGACGACTGGTCCAGTGGAACGCGCGCCGCCCTCGCCGGCGGTACAACGACCGTTCTGGACTTTGCAACGCAGGACAGGGGAAGCACGCTCTCCCGCGCGCTGGAGGTCTGGCATTCGCGTGCGGACGGAAACGCATTCTGCGATTACGGCTTCCATATGGCCGTCACGGACTGGAACGAGCGCACGCGCGCCGAGATCGAACAGATGCCCGCGAAGGGCGTCACGAGCTTCAAGGCCTATATGGCCTATGACAATCTCCGTCTGAGTGACGATGAGCTGCGCGAGCTGCTGGCGGCCACGCGCGATATCGGCTATGTCGGCGTGCACTGCGAGCTCGGCGACGAAGTGAACCGCCGCGTCCGCGAGCTGCTGAACGCCGGAAAGACCGGCCCCGGATACCATCCTCTTTCCCGTCCGAACGAGGTCGAAGCCGCCGCAGTGCGGCGTCTGATGGAGCTTGCCGTACAGGCGAACGCTCCGGCATGGGTCGTCCATCTGAGCACCCGCGAGGGGCTTGAGGAAATACGCAAAGCGCGCGGAAACGGTCTGGACGTGCTGGCGGAAACCTGTCCGCAGTATCTCACGCTCGCGAACGAGGTTTACATAACTGAAGGATTCGAAGCCGCAAAATACGTCTGTTCCCCTCCCATACGCTCCCTAGAAGATCAGGAAGCTCTATGGAGTGCCGTCTCCGGAGGTGAAGTTGACATAATATCCACAGACCATTGCAGCTTCAACTACGCCGGACAGAAAGAGCTTGGTCTCGGCAACTTTTCAAAGATACCAAACGGCCTTCCGGGAATCGAGCACCGCCCCGCTCTTATCTGGGACAGCGGAGTCAACTCAGGGCGCATCACGCCCTGCGGCATGGCGCGTATCCTGTCGGAAAATCCGGCAAAAGCCTTTGGAATGTGGCCGCGCAAGGGCAGTCTCTCCGTCGGAGCCGACGCCGACCTCGTGATCTGGGATCCGGAAAAGCAGTGGACGCTCTCCGCGGCGGCCCAGCTTATGCGCGCCGACTACTCCCCCTGGGAGGGACGACGGCTGAAGGGCCAGGCCCGCGCCGTTTTCCTGCGCGGCAGGCTCTCGGCCGAAAACGGCGGCGTCACCGCGCCGGCCGGGGGGATGTATGTCATGCGCGGAGTGCGGAAAAAGGGCGGCTGAGCCGGCCGGAAATGAAGCCCCGTCCGCATAAAAATTCCCTCTTGTAATTTTGCCGCAGTTCGATATAATGTATGTTACATGTACCATACATTATATCAATACAATGACCACACAGGAGACAAGCATATGCAAATCAGCCCCATACTGCTCAGCAAGCTTTCGCTCGACAGCGACATCCCGCTCTATTCACAGCTGGTCGGGATCGTAAAGCGCAATATATCCGCCGGGACGCTTTCCTCCGGCGATCTTCTCCCATCCGAGACCGAGCTGTGCAAAGCCTTCGACATCAGCCGCAGCACGGTGCGCCAGGCCATCGGCGCGCTTGAGAGCGAGGGGCTCGTCGTCCGGAAGCAGGGGCGCGGCACCTTCGTTGCGGAGCCCAAGATGCACCGGAAAACCGACACCGTCTATTCCTTCACCAGCGAGATAAGCGCGATGGGACTCACTCCGTCAAGCACTCTGCTCGAGTTCGAGATAGTCGATCCGTCGCCGGAAATAATCAAGGTCCTGGAGCTCAGCAGCCCCGAAACGCCGATCTACCGCTTCTCCCGCGTCCGCAACGTTGACGGCGAACCGCTGATACTCGAAACCAGCTATTACCCGCAGTACATTTACCCGCGCCTGACGCGCGAGCTGCTCCAGACCCACAGCTTTTACAGCCTTCTCTACGAAGTCGGCATCGTGCCCTGCTCCGCCGTGGACACATACAGCGCCATCACGCTCTCCGCGCGCGAGGCAAAGCTTCTCGGCTGTGAAGAGGGCGATCCCGCGTTTTCCGCACAGCGCAGGACACGGACCGAGGCGGGCATGACCTATGAATTCACTTGCAGCATCATACGGGCCGACCGCGTCAGCCTTGACGTAACGCTCACGCGCGACGGCGTTTCCTTCGCCAGACACGTAGACAGATAAGCGCTTTCCGCACGGCGTCCATGGGAACGCGGGCAAACGGTGCCGCCATAACGTAAAACAGTAAAATAAAAAACGATAAAAACCTCGTGTTTACAAAAAGCGGCGTGACTTCGGTCACGCCGTTTCCCTTTTCATCGGCACATTCAGTGGGCTGAGCACAAATTATCCGGTTCAATAATCATGTGTATAAATCGGGATCTGCTTACTTTTTGCCCTTCACAAAGAAGGACATGCCAAACAAGACAGCCATGACAATAACATACACGGTATAGAATACTCGTTTGACCTCCGCTCCTATCCTTACGCTGCCGATATACAGGACTCTTCCCAATCCGGGATTGGACATAGCGCATAAAACAAAGCCTACGGCCACGATCAACATTACAAGGCTGCTCAGTCTTAGTACCCTTCTCGCTTTCACAAAGCTCCCCCCCCTTTGCAGACTTCCGATTTGCTGGCTTCTTTTATTATCATAGCACACAAAACGCCGCGTATCAACGTCAGCCGCCGGTGCGGCGGAAGCATTGCGGGGACGCCGCTTTTCCGATTGACTTTTCATGTTCTCATCATTTATAATTATTTGGTTAAAAACTACTTATCCGGAGGGACCCATGCAGAAACACTCGTCCGGGGCGCTGATAAACGATCTCACACTGGGGCCGCTCGCGCGGCAGCTCATCACCTTTGCGCTCCCCTTTATCGGAGCAAACATACTCCAGGTCGCATACAACATTGTCGATATGGCCGTCGTCGGCCATTTTGTCGGCTCGGGTGGCCTGTCCGCGGTCTCGATCGGCGGTCAGATCATATATCTGCTCAACTGTCTTTCGGTCGGCGCTTCAAACGGCGGTCAGGTCCTTGTCGCACAGATCGTCGGTTCCGGCAATCTTGACAGGCTGAAAAAATGCATCGGCACTATCTTCTCGGTACTGTTCATCGCCGCGGCGGCCGCAACTCTTCTCGGCTTTTTCGTCCTTGACACCTCTCTGGACATGATGAACACTCCGCCGGAGGCCTATGCCGGCGCGCGGAGCTATCTGGCGATAAGCGTCGCCGGACTCGTCTTCACCTATGGCTACAACGCCGTATGCAGCATACTGCGCGGTATGGGCGATTCTAAACGTCCGCTGATCTTTATACTGATAGCGTCTCTGGTCAATCTTGTTCTCGACTTTGTGTTCGTCGGCGGGTTCGGCATGGGCACGGCGGGCGCCGCCCTTGCCACCGTGATAAGCCAGGCGTGCTCCTTCCTCTTTGCGATAGCCTACCTCTACCGCCGCCGTGAGGGCTTCCACTTCGACTTCAGGCTCCGCAGTTTCCGCATCGACGGCGAGATGGCCGCGCTCTATGCAAAGCTCGGCCTGCCGATGGCTCTGCAATACATTGCCATCAATTTTTCGGTGCTCTACTGCAACTCCCGCGTCAACGCCTACGGCGTTGTTGCCTCCGCGACCGGCGGCATCGGATACAAGCTCTTCAGTGTGACGACCATAATCAGCAGCTCGATCCAGGTCGCCTCCACGAGCATCATCGGTCAGAACATAGCCTCCGGCAATATACGGCGCTGCAAAAAAACCGTTTTCATCGGCTGGGGCTTTGCACTTGCCGCCGCCATGATCTTCTCCGGCGTATGCCTGCTCGCTCCAAGAGCCATATTTGGCATTTTCAATAACGAGCCCGTGGTCCTTGACATGGCCCCGGTCTATCTGCGCATCGCGGTCGTCGGTTATATCGCCGACGCGCTGATGAACCCTCCGCTCGCGCTCATGTATGGGGTGGGCGCCGTCGCCTTCAACTTCGCCGTTGCAATGCTTGACGGCGTTGTCGCGCGCATCGGCCTGTCGCTGCTGTTCGGAAAGCTTTTCGGACTGACCGGATACTGGCTGGGCTCCTCGTGCGCGGCATATGTAACGGTCATATTCGCAAGCATCTACTTTTTCTCCGGAACGTGGAAAAAACGCCGCCTGCTCTCGCACGCGGAAGAATAACTGGATTCTCTGTAAGGGAGGAACGAAAACATGGACAATATAAAAGCCGTTGTCGCAAGCAATATCATCGAGCTGCGGACAAAAGCCGGAATGACGCAGCTTGAGCTGGCGGAGAAGCTCAACTATTCCGACAAATCCGTCTCAAAATGGGAACGCGCGGAATCCATTCCGGACGTCACGATACTCAAGAGCCTTGCGGACATTTTCGGCGTTACCGTCGATTACCTCATAAACCCGCACGAGGAATATCACCGTCCGAAAAAAAATATCTCTTACCGGACGATAACCCAGATAGCGATAGCGGGAATATGGACGCTGGCTCTGCTGCTGTTCATCATCTTCTGGCTGTTGGGCCATGTGCTGTGGCTCATACTTCTGCTGGCAGTGCCCGTATCCATCATAACGCTGCTCGTGCTCAACTCCATATGGGAAAAGGGCCGCCACAACTACCTTATCATCGGCGCTCTCATCCTGAGCATTTTTATCTGCATATACCTCTCCTTCTTCCGCTATAACTGGTGGCAGATATTCCTCCTCGCGATCCCCGCGGAATTTATCGTATATCTGTGCTTCAGGCTCAAAAGAAACTGTAAATAATCCAACTCTACTGCCGGTAGAGCCCCGATTCGGGGCTCTACCGGCAGTAGACTCCGGCAGTTCATGAAGTAGACCCGGTTCCATACAGAGTAGGTTGAAGTGTCTGTCCGGCTGTGATAGCTTTGTGATAAAATAATTCTGACAAGGGAGGCAGCCATTTTGGAAAGCAGCTTCATACTATCCTGTGAATCAACGGTCGATCTTCCGTACAGCTATATGCTCGGCAGGCAGATCCCTGTTCTGTTTTACTCATATACGGTCAACGGCGCTGAATATGAAGACGACATGCAGCGCGACCCGCAGGCGCTGGCACGTTTTTACGGTTTTCTGGAAAGCGGCAGCATACCGCAGACGTCCCAGCTTAACGAGTTTGCATATGAGGATTTCTTCGAAGAGCAGCTGCGGAAGGGCGATCTTCTGCACGTCGTGTTCGGCTCCGGCATGACCAGCTCCATCCAGAACGCGGAAATTGCAGCAGAGATAGTGCGCGAGAAATATCCGGAGCGCAGGCTCGTCATCGTAGACTCCATGTGCAGCTCCTCGGGCTATGGTCTGCTGGTCGACGACGCGGCGGATATGCGCGACCGCGGCTGCTCGATAGACGAGACCGAAGCGTGGCTCATCGCAAACAGGCAGAAGATACATCACCAGTTCTACTCCACGGATCTTCAGTATTACCGCCGCAGCGGAAGAATGTCCGGCGCCGCGGCAGCCATCGGAGCGATACTGAACATCTGTCCCATAATGCGGCTGGACGACGCCGGCAGGATCATCGCATACGACAGGGTGCGCGGCAAGAAAAACGCGATCAAATGCACGCTCGACACGATGGAGGCACATGCGCAGGGCGGCGCCGGATATTCGGGAAAATGCTTCATCTGTCACTCGAACTGTCTAAAGGACGCAGAGGACACAAAGTGGGCCGTGCAGGAGCGCTTTCCGAATATCAGCGGCGATGTGCGCATCTGCGACATCGGAACAATAATCGCTTCCCACTGCGGACCCGGGACCGTGGCCGTTTTCTTCCACGGAGACAAAAGGACCCCCGATAAAAAATAAGGCTAAGGCAGAATCATGATAAAACTTTTCACCGACACTTCAGCAAACCTTCCGCTGCACCTCGTGCGGCGATACAATATAACCGTCCTCCCATTTTCCTACACCCTCAACGGAGTTGAGGCGGAAAACGGCGCGGAGACGGAATTTGACGGCAAGGCCTTTTATGACGCCATGCGCAGCGGCGCGGATGTAAAGACCTCCATGATAAACATCGTGTCGTTCCTGCTTCCGTTCGAGGACGCTCTTCAGAACGGCGACGATGTCTTATATGTCGGCATGTCGGGCGGCATCAGCGGAACGGCAAATGCCGCCGCCATCGCCGCGGCCGACCTGAAAGAGAGTTATCCGGAGCGCAGAATATGCGCTGTCGACTCTCTGGCCGCCTCTCTCGGAGAGGGACTTCAGGTCATAGAGGCCGCACAGATGATAGAGGCCGGAGACAGCTTCGACGAGATCGAGAGCCATCTCATGAAGCGCCGCGAGACGATGTGCCAGTTTTTCACCGTAGACGATCTTGAATATCTCAAACGCGGCGGCAGGATAACGGGGGCGGCGGCCTTCGTCGGTACCGTGCTGCACATCAACCCCCTGCTGCGCGGAGACGAGATCGGGCGCATCGTCCTCTGCGGAAAGGCCCGAGGAATGAAGCGCGCCCTCGACGCGCTGGCGGAAAAGTTCGACAAGCTGGCCGCCGACAAAGCCGCGCCAATCGGCATTGCCCACGCGGACAACGAAAGCGGCATGGAATTGCTTCTCGGCAAGCTGCGTGACTGCGGCTTTACCGGCGAGTGCCTGTCCGTGTGCTATGAACCCGTGACCGGGTCCCACGTCGGCCCCGGCACCGTCGCCCTGTTTTTCCAGGGCCTTCATAAATGAGCTTTGCGGGTATAAGCTCCGCGGTACTCCCCTTACAGGCAGAGAAGCGGCACGGCGAATAAAGCACAATGCCGCCATATCCGGCCGTAGCAAAACCGAATGTGGCGACATTGTTGCGAAGTGTGAAAGGAAGAATGTATAGGTCGGAGCCAAAAGTTGACGGCCTTTGAGCTCCGGCTGTTCAGCACATCCGGCGGTTGCCGCGAAATGCGGTTGGGAAGGCGCCGAAGGTGTTGAATGCTGATAAATGAAAAAGCATATATGCCATTAATCAAAATTATACTATACACATTTCCGGTTTGTCAATATTGACAATAATAATTCGTTTAATAACTCAATTCACACAAAAGCTGCCCCACTGTGTTTTTTCCACAGTGGGGCAGTGCTCGGTTATTTATGCCTGTTTTCCGAACGGATGCTTATTTTACCTCGAGCACTATGCGGCCCTGGAAGTCGCCGGCGGTGATCGGAGTTTCAACACCGTCGATGAGCATACGAAGGGTCTTGCCCTCGGGAGCGGTGACGACAGCGCCCTCGGCAAGGGTGAGGCGGGTTATATAGCTGGTGTCCGCAACGGTCCAGACGCTCTCGCCGTCCATCGTGATGATGACGCCGTTATTGACGGTCGGTGCGGCCTCCTGCTCAACGCAGCTGATGAGGTAATACTTCTCGGCGTTGATAACGTCGGTGCCCTCCTCGGGGTACCACTGCTTCGCGGAGGAGATAACGCTCTCGGCACAGACGTTCTTCATGTCGATCACGAGGTTGTGAGCGCCCTGAAGGCCTTCGCCCATGTCTTCCCAATCCTCGGGATCGATGCCCGCGGGGATCTCCATCGGGCCGTTGCGGTCGTTGGCCTTGAGCTCCGTCGTGGAGTTGAGGAAATCGCCGCAGACGTCCATGTTGGACAGGTTGACAAAGATGTCCAGCGTGGGATCGGGATTCCACAGATCGCGGTCGACATAGACGTCGGTCTCGTCGTAGGGGATCTTGTAGAAATCGCCGCCGCCCATGCCGGGATCGTCGTTATCCATGAGCTGCATGATGACGCCGTTGCCGGAGGCTATCTCGCAGTTGTCAAAGTTGAAGGTGCTGGTGGAGCCCTTGACGCAGATGGTGGAGCTTCCGGTATTGATGACGGTGCCGCGGTCGAAGGTCACGGTGCCGTAGCGGTCACGGAAGGCCATTGCAGCAAACATGTTGCCGTTGATGGTGCAGTTTGAGAACGAAGCGCCGCTGTCGGAATGATCCATTCCGCGCTTTTCCGGCTCGGAGTCGAGCAGCAGAGCAAAGCCGTTGACATTGAGCTCGCAGCCGTCGAACCCGAAGAAGCAGTCGCCGATGCAGAAAACGCCGTAGCCGCGTGCGCGGGGGCCGGTCAGATCCAGCGTCGTGTTGCGCAGATATGCGCGGTTGTGGATAGATCCGTCAACGGAGATAACGCCCCAGCCGTTGGACTTCATATAGGAGTCGTTGATATACACGGTCGCGTTCTCGCAGACCTGGTTGGAACGGTTGGTGCCGTAAATGCCCATGAGCCAGTTGGGGGAACCGCTGAGCTTGGGGTGGTCCGGAGCCTTCGGGCTGTTGTTGATTATGCGGCTGTTGTTGATGGTGAGAACGGTGTCTCCGCCGGCGTGGAAGCAGCAGCGGGTAACTCCGGCGAACTGGAAGTCGCAGTCCTGTATCGTCACACGGCTGTTGCCGATGGCGGTAACGCCGGCGCCGACGCCGATGAAGTCGTCGCTTCCGGAGCCTTCGAACTCGAAGCGGCAGTTGCGGATCTCATACTTGCTGTCGCCGTCGATGAGAATACCGTTAACGTCCTCCTCGCAGGAATAGAACTCGACGTCGCGGGCATAGGTGTCCGTGATCTCGCCGCCGTTTGCCATGCCGAGGAAGGAGCGCTTCTCGCAGAGGTGGTTGTTGTCGATGACTGCGGCGCAGCGGAACATTGTGTCCGGTCCGCCGAAAAGCCTGTGCAGTCCGGAAGGCGGCATAACGTAGTAATCCTGAACAAGGACCTTTACGTCGCCGGCATAGGTGCCGGGCACGGCGGCCTCGTTGCGTCCGTTGACCATCAGAATAACGCCCTTGCCTTCCGGCGCTTCAATGCTGCCGCCCTCTTCAATGGTAAGATGGGTCAGCTCGACGGATTCTTCGATCTTCCAGACATCGCTTACAGTTTTGGTCATATTCTTTCTCCTTGTTTCCATTTTTATAAAACAGATTCGGGAAGGGGAGTTTCTCCCCTTCCCAGAAGCCGTTATTTGCGGTTATTCTTATTTGACCTCGAGTGTGATCTTTCCGGTGTAGGTTCCGGCTGCGATCGGGGTCTCGACGCCGTCAACGAGCATACGCACGCTCTTGGCTCTGGGAGCCTTGATGGTGGCGTTGCCGGCGAGCACGAGCTTGGTCAGATAGCTGGTCGCGGTGACGGTCCAGACGCTGGCGTCGTCCAGAGAGACGATAACGCCGTTGTTGATGGCCGGAGCCGGGGTCTGAACGATGTTGTTGACCTCGTCACGGTTGCGCTTGTCGATGAAGTAAACGCCCTCGCCGTACTTCTGGCTCGCACAGCTGATGATACCGGTGAGATTGACGTTGACAAGGTTGACCTCGAGGTTCTTCGCTCCCTGGAGATAGGGATCGTAGCCGCTCGCTCCCTTGACGACGTCGCCGGGGATACCGCCCATTTCCTCGGGGGAGAAGGGTTCGGGATCGTCGGGGTCGGGCTGGGGCATCGGGGGAGGACCCATCTTGGGCAGAGGATCGTAGACGTCGGAATCCTTGGGCTCGTCGAATATCGCGAACAGATTCGTCGTGGAGTTGAAGATGTTGCCCTTGAGAGTGGAGTTGGACAGGTTCATGAACACGTCCTCGTCGGGAGAAGCGACGGTGAGGTCGCGGCCCTCAACGTATTCGTCGACGCGGTCGACGGGAACGCGGTAGGAGCGCGGTCCGCCCATGCCGGGGTCGTCGTTGTCCATGAGCTGGAGGATGACGTCGTTGCCGGGATAGAACTTTGCCTTGTTGGCATTGATCGTGAATCTGGAGCCCTTGACGATCATTGCGGAAGAACCGGTATAGAAGGTGGAATCGTCGATATCGAGATATCCGCCGTCATTGCGGAAGGTCTCGGTGCCCCAGCGGCGGGAGTTGACGATGCAGCCGTTCTTGAACTCGCCGCTCGAGTTGTTGGTGCAGCAGATGAGAGCCATACCGCCGACGGTGACGACGCAGTGATCGAAGCTGTGCAGGCAGCGGGGATCGGCAAGACCGTCATACTCGCTGTAATCGTTGAAGTTGTCGGCAATGCCCATTGCGCCGTAGCCGGAGGGGCTGGTCTGCATGATGATGCAGTCCTTATAGTACAGGTGGTTGTACTTACCGCCGTCAACGCTCATTGCGCCCCAGCCGTTGGTGGAAATAAAGCAGTCGTTATAGTAGCAGGTAGCCATATGACCGGCGTTGGTGATGCGGTTAGTTCCGTAGAGGCTCATCGACCAGTTCGGATCAACGATGGGGTCAAAGGGTGCGCTCTCGCCGATGATGCGGGTGCGGTTTACGGTCAGTTCGGAGTTGTTGCCGGCAAAGATAGCGCCGCGGGTCACGCCGTTTATGTTGAACTCGGAGTCGTTGACCGTGACCTTGGCGTCGCCGTATATGGCAAGACCGGCGCCGCAGGCCTGGAAGTCGTTCTCGCCGCGGCCGACGAGATTCATCTTGATGTTGTTGAGCGTATACTCGCCCTCGCCTGTGATGTAAATGCCGTTGAGGCCGCCGTCGTTGGCCTCGATGGTGACGTTTTCGACGGTCTTTCCGTCATAGGTCCCGCCCTTTACGGCGCCGGGGATGCAGTATTCCTCAACGACCTCGTTGTCCTTAAGGAAAATTCCGGTGCGGTAGAAGGTCTTCTGGGGGGTGCCCCAGATGCCGACCTTGGTGAGGTAGCTGTCGCCGACGTACAGAAGGATGTCGCCCTCATAGGTGCCGGGCTTGATATCCGTCGGCACACTGTTCAGGAACATCGTGACGCCCTTGCCCCAGGGGGCCTTTACCTTCGCGCCTTCGTTGACGACCAGTTTGTCGAGATGCATGGTTTCCTCGATCTTCCATACACCCTCAATGATTTTTTCGCTCATTCTCGGTATTTCCTCCTGTTCTAATATTGTAAACTAAACACTTGATTGGATAGTGCATTGGGGAAAAATACTTTTAAGCTTCCGGGACGGCAGAGCGCCGTCCCGGAAAATCGCGATGTTGAATATGTTGTCATATACCCAGATCCAGAGCGGCAAAATAGCCCTCGTGGATGGCGTTGGGGACCTTGCGGGCGCGCTTGCAGTCTCCGACCGCGACGAACTCGTCCGCGCTGTCGCGCAGAGAATCGACGGTGGCGGAGTTTGCACGCATGCCGAGCCCGAAGATGACGCTGTCGGCTTCGAGGATGCTCTCGGTTCCGTCCGGATTCTTGACGCGAACGCCGTCCGGCAGGACCTCGAGGCAGGTGGTGGAGGTATGTACGCCTATCTTGTACTTCTCGATGGGAACGAGCATACCCTGCTGGCTCATCCAGTTCGCGTCGCGTGCCAGTTCGGGCAGCATCTCGACGATGTCGACCTGATGGCCGAGCTCGGCCAGGAAGATGCCGGTCTCGCAGCCGGCGAGGCCGCCGCCGACCATAACGACCTTCTTGCCGATCTTGTCAAGCTCTTTGTAAGCATCGAGAACGTGCATTGCGTTCTCCTTCAGGCCGGGGATGGGGGGCTTGATCGGGCTTGAGCCGCAGGCGCAGATGATGGCGTCGGGCTTGAGCAGCTCCATAAGCTCGGGAGTTGCCTCGGTGTTATACATGACCTTGATGTTGAGCTTGTTCACGCGGTTGACAAGATAGTTCTTGAAACGGCGCAGATCGACCTTCATCTCGTCGTAATCGGTGAAATTGATGATACCGCCGAGTTTATCGGTCTTTTCAACGAGAGTGACGTTGTGGCCGCGCTCAGCCGCGGTGATCGCAGCCTTCATGCCGCCGGAGCCGCCGCCGACAACGACGACGTTCCAGACCTCGCTGGGAGCCGGCTGGGAAGCCAGACGAGCCTCGCGGTAGGTGCGCGGATTGACCGAGCAGTTGGCGGAGTCGGTCATCTGAAGTCCGGTCAGGCAGCTCAGGCAGCGGATGCAGGGGATGATGTCCTCGGCATGGCCGCGCTTTGCCTTCTTGGCGAAGTCGGGATCAGCGATGAAGGTACGCGCGCCGGCAATGAAGTCCGCGCCGCCTTCCTCGAGGATCTGCTCTGCCAGTTCGGGGGTGTTGATCGCGCCGATGGCAACAACAGGGCTCTTGACGTGCTTTCTGATCTCGGCGGCAAGGTATGCGTTGCAGCCGTTCTTCAGGAAGATGGTGGGGTGGGTGATGACCGCGCCCTCGTCCGTGGAGTCACGGGCAGCGGAAACGTGGATAATGTCAACATAATCGTCGATGATCTTGCAGAACTCAACGGCATCCTGGAGGGTATGTCCGCCGATCTCGGGGCACATCTCGTCGCCGGAGATGCGGTACTCAATGAGGAAGTTGGCTCCGCAGCGCTCGCGGACGCGGTTGATGACCATCAGCGGGAAGCGCGCGCGGTTCTCCATGGATCCGCCGTATTCATCCGTGCGCTTGTTGAACTCGTCGGACATGAACTGAGCAAGACCCCAGCCGTGTGCGCCGTGGAGCATAACGCCGTCGAAGCCGCAGGTCTGTGCGATCTCGGCATAATCGGCGTAGTGGTCGGCGATCTCGTTCATGCGCTCAACGGTGATCTCATCGACCTGCTGTCCATCCTCGCGGACGAATGCGGAAGGTCCGACGGGATTGCGGCCGAACTTATCAACAGGATAGGAAACGCCGCCGTGGCACAGCTCGAGGGACGCAACGCAGTCATGCTGATGAATGGCATGCACCAGCTCTGTCATACGGGGCTGGA
>CAKSWM010000011.1 GCA_934511545.1 uncultured Oscillospiraceae bacterium
GAGCACGTGCTCCAGCGTGAAACCTTCCTCGCCGGTCTCCTTTTGCAGAGATTCAGCCGGTCCGGTCGCCGTCTCGGCCGTCGCTATATCCTCAATACTCAACCCTGTATCTGCCGACAGCTCCGAAAGCGTCGGCTCCCTGCCAAGGCTCTGTTCAAGCCTCAAACGCGCGCTCCTGATAAGGAACGCGCGTTCTTTTATGCTCCGGCTGACCTTAACGCTGCCGTCGTCGCGCAGAAAGCGGCGTATCTCTCCGGATATTTTCGGAACGGCATATGTTGAAAACTGCGTGCCGAAGTTCTCGTCAAAGCCGCTCACGGCCTTCAGAAAGCCGACACAGCCGAGCTGATAAAGATCATCAGGGTCTACTCCCCTTCCGAAATAACGCCGGGCAACGCTCCATATGAGTCCGGAATTCTCAACGACAAGGCGCTGGGCCGCGTCCCTGTCCCCCTCCCTTGCCGCTCTCAGAAGTTCAAGCTTCTCATCCATCAGCGTACATTTGCTCTCGGCACGATATGCCGTGTCATGATGACTGTTGTTCCCTTTCCGACCGTCGAGCGGACGCGCAGCGAATCCATGAAGCTTTCCATGATGGTAAAGCCCATTCCGCTGCGATCATCTCCGCCGGTGGTAAACATTGGCTCTCTGGCCCTGTCAATGTTTTCAATGCCGCGGCCCCAGTCCCTCACGGTGATCTCCGCCACATTCCCCGCGAGCAGCCGCGCTTTTATCTGCACCTTGCCGACCGACTCCGGGTATGCATGGACAATACAGTTTGTGACAGCCTCGCTGACCGCGGTTTTTATATCGCCCAATTCTTCCATATTGGGATCCAACTGCGCCGCAAAGCAGGCGACCGCCGCCCTCGCGAATCCCTCGTTGGCGCTTTTTGACGGGAACTCGAGCTTTATGTAGTTTTTTACCTCCACTATTTTACACCTCCGCCTACAGTAATGCGCACAATGCGGTCTATTCCCGACGCGTCTATCACGCGCAGCGGCTGGACGGACGGATTTTCGACCCAGGCCCGTCCTCCCATCTGGTTCAGCCGCTTTGCTATTTTCAGGATCACTGCAATACCTGACGAATCCATAAACGTCAGTCCGGACATATCCACAGCGCAGTCGCGCGGCAGATATTCGTCTATCATCTGCTCGATCCTGCCCATTGCCGAGCGAGCTTCATGATGATCCAGCTCCCCCTGAAGATACAGATTAAGTCTGCCGTCGCGATACGATGAGAGCACTTTCATCGAGAAACGCCTCCCTCTGTCTACAAAATAAAAAACAGCATGTACGAAGGCTCGTACATGCTGTTATTGTATATTGTATCAGGCGCGTTGTTTGTCGTAATCCGGTGTCTGAGGCGGATTTCAGAGATTTGCAAGGCTTTCCTTCAGATTCTCGATCAGCGCCTCGAGCTTTGCCTTCTTTTCGCGCTCGGCATTGACGATATTCTCGGGCGCGCGGCTGACAAAGTTCTCATTGGCAAGCTTTGCGTTCTGTCCAGCCAGATCTTTCTCCGCCTTGGCAAGCTCCTTCTGTATGCGTGCGCGCTCTTTTTCAAGATCGACAAGCTCCGCCATGGGCATAAACATCTTTGCCTCGTTCGTGACGACGCAGACCATGCCGTCTGTATTCTCGGGCGCGTCGCGCCTTACCTCGATCTCACCGGCATATGCAAGTTTAGACATATAAGCCTTTCCGCTGACGAATATTTCGGGCTTTCCGGTGGCGACTATGAGATGCGGACGCTTGCTTGCGGGAACATTCATCTCCGCGCGGCGGGAGCGCACGGCCATGATCGCATCCATAACTATCTCGAAAGCGGCCTCGTCCTCGGGGAACGAAAGGCTCTCTTCAAACTTCGGATAGCTCTGGATCATAAGCGCCTCGCCCTCATGCGGCAGTGCCTGCCATATTTCCTCGGTTATAAACGGCATGAACGGATGAAGTATTTTAAGTATCTCCGTCAGGACGTAGAGCAGTACCTTCTGCGCACCGATTTTGGAGTTTTCGTCCTCTCCGTTAAGGCGCGTCTTTGTCAGCTCAATATACCAGTCACAGAAGCTGTCCCAGATGAAATCATATATCTTTCCGGCAGCGATGCCAAGCTCGAACTTATCGATGTTCTCGCAGACCTCGCCGGCAAGGCTGTTGAACTTGGAAAGGATCCATTTATCCTCAAGCTCGAGCGTTTCGGGAAGCTCGTTTCTGTCGATGGTCAGATTCATCATCACAAAGCGGGAGGCGTTCCAGATCTTGTTGGCAAAGTTGCGCATCGCCTCACAGCGCTCCGGGAAATAACGCATATCGTTTCCGGGACTGTTGCCCGTTATGATATTAAAGCGGAGCGCATCGGCACCGTAGGTATTGATGACCTCGATCGGATCAACGCCGTTGCCGAGCGATTTGCTCATCTTGCGTCCCTGTGCGTCGCGGATAAGGCCGTGGAACAGGACAGTGGAAAACGGCTCCCTGCCCATATGCTCCATACCGGAGAATATCATTCGTGCGACCCAGAAGAATATGATGTCATAGCCGGTCACGAGAACACTGGTCGGATAGAAATACTCTAGATCCTCGGTCCTGTCAGGCCAGCCGAGAGTGGAAAACGGCCAAAGCGCGGATGAGAACCATGTATCCAGAACGTCGGGGTCGCGCTCGATGTTCCCGCTGTGGCAATGCTCGCACTCGGTCGGATCATCACGGGACACCGTCACATGGCCGCAGTCGGCACAGTACCACGCGGGGATCTGATGGCCCCACCAGAGCTGGCGGGAAATGCACCAGTCATGCGCGTTTTCCATCCAGTTGAAATACGTCTTTGAGAAGCGCTCGGGCACGAACTTGATGCGGCCGTCGCGCACCACCTGCATCGCTTCTTCGGCCAGCGGAGGCATTTTGACGAACCACTGCGCGGAGATTATCGGTTCAACATCGGTGCCGCAGCGATAGCAGGTGCCGACGTTATGCTGATGCTCCTCGATCTTTTCGAGCAGCCCCAGCTCCTGAAGATCCGCAACGATGGCCTTGCGCGCCTCATAGCGGTCAAGTCCCTCGTACTTTCCGCCAAGCTCATTGACCTTTCCATTGTCATCCAGAACACGGATGCACTCGAGGTTATGGCGCAGACCGACCTCAAAGTCGTTCGGGTCGTGGGCGGGCGTCATCTTGACACAGCCGGTGCCGAACTCCATATCGACATATTCGTCCGCAACAATGGGTATCTCGCGGTTGACCAGCGGGAGAATACACTTTTTCCCGACTATATCCCTGTACCGCTCGTCATTCGGATTGACCGCAACGCCGGAGTCTCCAAGCATTGTCTCGGGACGGGTCGTTGCAACGATGACATAGCGCCCCTCTTCACCGACTATCGGATACTTGATATGCCACATATGTCCGGGCTTGTCCTTGTATTCGACCTCTGCGTCCGAAAGCGCCGTCGTGCAGTGCGGACACCAGTTGATTATCCTGCTGCCCTTATAGATAAGCCCTTTTTCATAAAGGCTGACAAACACCTCGCGCACGGCTTTGGAGCAGCCCTCGTCCATGGTGAAGCGCTCTCTGTCCCAGTCGCATGAACAGCCAAGGGTCTTGAGCTGTTCAACGATCCTGCTGCCGTATTTTTTCTTCCACTCCCAGACGCGCTCAAGGAATTTTTCGCGGCCGAGATCGTAGCGGGTCAGTCCTTCCTTGCGGAGCTCCTCCTCTACCTTTATCTGGGTGGCGATGCCGGCATGGTCGGTCCCCGGGATCCACAGTGCGGCATATCCCTGCATACGCTTTACACGGACGAGCACGTCCTGTATCGTCTCGTCAAACGCATGTCCGAGATGGAGCTGGCCAGTGACGTTCGGGGGCGGGATGACGATCGTGAACGGCT
Source organism: uncultured Oscillospiraceae bacterium (assembly GCA_934511545.1). GTDB lineage: Bacteria > Bacillota > Clostridia > Oscillospirales > Oscillospiraceae > CAKSXP01. The sequence goes on from CAKSWM010000011.1 coordinate 3,892, forward strand.
TTTTCTCCGGATCTCGAACGCCCTTGAAGTAGCCGCCTTCGACCCACATATCGTAGATTTTTTTCTCAACGACCTTTGGATCATAAATTTTCGGAATTTTTTTCATATTTTCCTCTCCTAATAAAAACGCCCCGAGCATAAAGCTCAGGGCGATAAGAATTTACCGTGGTACCACCTGTGTTCCGCGCAGTAAGCGCGGCACTCCATGCTCTGTAACGGGAGCCTGCCGCGGCGAACTTGGCGTTTTCCGCTTCATCCGCCGGACTCCGGGGCGACCTTCCGTGCCCGCCTCATGAGGACCTCACACCAAAACGATCCTCTCTCTTCTTTCGGCGGGAGAACGTACTCCTCCCCATCAAAGTCGATAAAATATTCTAAATTATTATACAGATCAGCTGTATTTTTGTCAAGCATTTAAGCCGGCCCTATTCCCAGGTTTTCCAGACCTCTGGGCAATATCCGACCGTTGCCTGCCTGCCGTTTCTGACGATCGGCGCGTTCAGCATATCCGGATGCTCAAGCAGCATCTCGAACTTATCCTCTTCATAGGCCAGATACTTCCACTGTGCATAACCCGGGTGTTTTTCATCCGGGAGATTATCCAGTCCCACAACGCGCTTGACGCTTTCAAGCTCCTTGCGGCTGAGCCCATATCTCGCCATATCGATGCTCTGGAACCTGATGCGGCGCTCCTTGAAATATCTCTCCGCCTTCTTGGTATCGAAACTCTTCGATTTTCCGAATATCTGTATGTTCAAATCATCTTCTCCATTATTTCAAGCCAGTTATTGTAGAATATATCACGCACCAGATCTTCGCTCCAGTTGCGGCGGAGCATCGCCTCATAAACCGCTCCCCAGCTCTGGACTCCGGACATTCCGTGCGGCATGCCGTCGATGCCGTCAAGGTCTCCGCCAAGACAGGTGCTCTTCTCTCCGCCAAGCGAAAGAAAGTGCTCCGCATGCTCAACAACGGCCTCAACATCTCTGCCAAGTCCGAGAAAGTCCGTGCACAGGTTCAGCCCCGCGCCGCCGCCGAGCTTCACAAGAGCCTTGAACTGGTCGTCTGTCAGATTGCGCGGATGGCCGCAGAGCGTTTTTGAGTTTGAATGAGATGCGATTATCGGCCTCTCCGCGATCTCGCAGCAGTCCCAGAACGCGCTCTCGGATATATGCGACATATCAACGCCGACGCCAAGCTCCTGGGCAAAGCGCACAAACTGCCGTCCCTTTTCGGTCAATCCCGATTTATTTCCGCTCATCGCAGACCCCGACAGTGAATTTGGAAAGTTCCACGTTATGTTAACCAGTCTTACGCCGCGTTCATAGGCGGTCCTTAGCCGTTCCACACTGCATCCGAGAAGCTCCGCGCCCTCAACGGATATGAGCGCCGCGATCTTTCCCTGCTCGTTTGCGCTTTTAATATCCTGTGCGCTGCGGCAGAGGGCGGCGGCTCCGGAATTTGCCTCAAGTTCGGACAAGAGTCCGTCCAGCGCTTCATCGCAAAGCCTTGTAAGCGTTTCTTCCGGAGCGTCCGGCAAATCGAATATCTGTTCCGGAGTCATCCCTGCGGGAGGCGGTGCATCATGCGGCCGGGTAAATATTGCAAATACCTGAGCTGCCGGAGCATATTTGCCGATGCGCTCAAGATCCAGCTGCAAATCGTTTCGAAAGAGTCTCTGCCCTCTTGAAATCGCCGCGGTTATGGTGTCACAATGTGCATCGAAATACGGCAGCCCGATCATTTCAGTCCGGCCTCGCGGGCAGCTTTGTCCAGACGTTCAAGCGCCTTTTCAAGGTATTCTTTCGGGCAGGCCACATTCACGCGATGGAACAGCTCATATCCCTCGCCGAAATCGATCCCATGCTGGGACATGAACATTGCCTTCTTATGCAGCAGTTCGTCAAGTTTCTTTTCATCCAGTCCAAGCCCGGAATAATCGACCCAGCAGAGATATGTACCCTCCTGCTTATTCATCTTCACCATGGGCAGGCGCTCCTCAAAGAACGACTTGAGAAGCTTTGCGTTGCCGTCCAGAACGGGCAGAAGCTCATCCAGCCAGCCTCCGGCGCTCTCATACGCGGCACGGCATGCGGCGAGGCCAAAAGCATTGATGTAATGTCCCATGCTGAGTTCTATGTCATAAAAGACCGCCTCGCGCAGCTCGGGGTTGGACACGATCACGTTGGAGATGGTCATACCCGCTATATTGAAGGTCTTGCTCGGCGCCGTAAGCGTTACGGTAATATCAGCGATCTCCGGCGAAATGCTCGCAAACACCGTGTGCCTGTTCGGCGAATACACAAGGTCAAAATGTATCTCATCGGAGATGACTTTTACGCCGTGGCGCAGGCACATCTCGCCCACTCTTTCCAGTTCCTCGCGGGTCCATACACGTCCCGTCGGATTGTGCGGGTTGCAGAGGATGAACAGCTTCACCTCGGGAGACGCAAGCTTTTCCTCCATGTCGTCAAAGTCCATGACCCAGCGCCCGTTTTCGTTTATGAGATCGGTCCTCACAAGCGTCCTGTTATTATGCAGGACAGTGCGCGGAAACGGTCCGTAGCTCGGGAACGAGACGAGCACACCGTCGCCCGGCTCCGTCATGGCGCGGACGGCACAGCCTATCGCGGCAACCAGCCCGTAGCTCTGGGTGACCCAGTCCTTCTGTATCTCCCAGTCATGGCGTTTTTTCATCCATTCGTAAACGGCGCTGAAATACTCCTCGCCGGCGGGGGCATATCCAAATGTGCCGTGCTGTGCCTGATATGTCACGGCGGAGGCGATCTCGGGCGCAAGAACAAACTTCATCTCCGCGACGCCGAAATCGATAACATCAGGATGGGCAGCACCCTCCTGCTCGAGCTTTTTCCACATTGCCGCTCCGCTTCCCCATTTGGGAGCCAGGGTCTGAAAATCATAGCTGTTCATTTTTTCATACCTCCGTAATGACCGGCAGTATCATCGGACTGCGCTTGGTCGTTTTATATAGATATCCCGAAAGATTTTGCTTGACCTTTGCCTTTATGCTCGCCCAGTCGGTTATCCGCTGACTGTCGCAGGATTCGAGGCTCTCGAGAACGACGCGCTTCATCTCGTCCATGATCGATTCGGACTCCTTGACGTAGACAAAGCCGCGGGTTATGATGTCCGGCCCGGAAACAAGACTGGAATCCTCGCTGGAAAGCGTCATTACAACAACTATCATGCCCTCATCCGCAAGGTGCTTGCGGTCGCGCAGGACAACGGAACCGACATCGCCGACGCCCGTTCCGTCAACGAGCACCTTTCCGGCGGTCACCGTTCCGCCAAGGCGTATGCTGCGTTTGGTGATCTCGACCACCCGGCCGTTTTCGCCGATTATGATATTATTGGGCGCAACGCCGATCTCCCGTGCCAGCTCCGCGTGCTTGCAGAGATGGCGGTATTCGCCGTGCACCGGCATGAAGTACTTCGGCTGCGTCAGCGCGAGCATCATTTTCAGCTCTTCCTGACAGGCGTGACCGGACACATGCAGATTTTCCAGCTTGTCATAAATGACCTCAGCCCCCTTGTGGAAGAGCTCGTCAATGACCTTGGTTATGGTCAGCTCATTACCCGGAATAGCGGACGCGGAAATGATAACACGGTCCCCCGCGTCGATCTCGACCTGCCTGTGACCGGAAAACGCCATTCTGTAAAGCGCCGACATGCTCTCGCCCTGGCTTCCGGTCGTTATGATGACCGACTTGTGCTTGGGCATATTCTTGAGCTGGTTCATATCTACCAGAACGCCCTCCGGCACCTCCATATACCCCAGTTCTGTTGAAACGCGCATGATATTCTCCATGCTGCGCCCCGTGATGCCGACCTTGCGCTTGTATTTGGCCGCAACGTTGATTATCTGCTGTATCCTGTGAACGTTTGAGGCAAAGGTCGTGACTATGATGCGCTTGTCACAGCCCTTGAACAGCTGGTCAAAGCGGTTTCCGACCTTTCTTTCGGAGTCGGAATATCCCGGTCTTTCGACATTTGTGCTGTCTGAAAGCAGTGCCAGAACGCCCTCCTTGCCAAGCTGTCCCAGGCGCGCTATGTCTGCGATGCCCCCCTGTATCGGGGTAACGTCTATCTTGAAGTCGCCCGTGTGTATAACAACGCCTAACGGAGTGTGTATTGCCAGCGCAACAGCGTCCGCTATGCTGTGGTTCACGTGTATAAGTTCGACCTTAAAGCAGCCGGCGTTGAAGCTCTCTCCCGCTTCAAGCGTTATGAGCTCCACCTTGTCGAGCATCTTGTGCTCCTCAAGCTTTATCTCGACCAGACCGGCGGTGAGCCTTGTGGCGTAAACAGGAGCGTCTATGTCCTTGAGGACATAGGGCACCGCGCCTATATGGTCCTCATGTCCGTGCGTAAGCACGATCGCACGGATCTTGTCCTTATTCTGGCGAAGATAGGTCGTATCGGGGATCACAATATCGATGCCGTACATCTCGTCGTCCGGGAATCCAAGCCCGCAGTCAACAACGATTATGTCCTTGCCATACTCATAGGCGGTCATGTTTTTTCCTATTTCGCCCAGGCCGCCAAGAGGGATTATTTTCAGTTTTGATGCCATATTCAGATTTTTCTCCTTCGATATTATATGTAACCGGCAATGGACATAACGAAATAAGACCGACTTTCCGCTTCTTTGCGCCCTGTGTCGCCCAAAGAGAGCAGCCATGTCTGTCCTGTGCATCTGCCGGAATAAATTCTGTCCGAAATTGCGGACGGGTCCAAAAGAATTAATGCGCTGACCGGCCTCGGCCGGTTCGTTTCCGTTTTTCCGGGTAAGCCTATTGTACCCTGTTAATCTGGATTATACTCTCAATACTCCGCTCTGTCAAACGCAACACGGCGTACGGGCATGGATCCTGTTCCGCGCCGGCAGAAAACAGGACCGAAACATATAGGCCTGGTCACGTAAATTGAGGTATTGACAATTCCATTATACCAGTGATACGCTAGTTTTCACAGCAAAATTCCTTTGGAGGTATTCCGTCAATGAAATACGGACTAATCGGTGAAAGACTGGGCCATAGCTATTCCGTTCCCATACACCGGGCGTTCGGCGTATCCGACTATGAGCTTCGTCCGATCCCCCGCGAGGAGCTTGACGCATTTCTGACCGGGCGGGGCTTTCTCGGCCTTAATGTCACGATACCTTATAAGACCGCCGTCATGCCCTATTGCGGAAAGATCGACGCACGCGCAGAGGCAATCGGCTGTGTCAACACGCTGGTCGTCGGAGAGGACGGTGTGATGTGCGGATACAACACGGATTATTCCGGATTCGAACTCATGGCTGCAAGAGCCGGCATTTCCTTTGACGGACGCAAGGTGCTCATTCTCGGAACAGGCGGGACCTCAAAAACCGCGCACGCGGTCGCCGGGGCGCACCACGCACGCGATATCGTCTTTGTCTCCCGCAATGGAGAAACAAATTACGAAAACGTATACTCAAAACACCCCGACGCAGAGATCATCGTCAATACCACTCCCGTTGGCATGTTCCCTCTCTGCGGCCAAAGCCCGATAGCGCTTGAGCGCTTCGGCGGTCTTTTGGGCGTTCTGGACGTGATCTACAACCCGCGCCGCACGGCACTTCAGCTAGAGGCGGAAAATCTGGGTATCCCTCACAGCGACGGGCTTATAATGCTCGTGGAACAGGCGCGTCTCGCCGACGAACTCTACACGGGACACAGCATCCCGCCGGAGGAAACGGACAGAGTATGCCGCCTAATCTCTCAGAGCATAGAGAACATAGTTCTCACCGGTATGCCCGGAAGCGGCAAGACCTCGGTCGGACTGGCTCTCGCCGAAAAACTCGGACGCGAGTTTTTCGACTCGGACGATATTATCGTCTCCCGCGCGGGTATGAATATCCCGGACATCTTTTCGCGCTTCGGAGAGCCTCATTTCCGCTCGCTTGAACGGGAGGTCATAGCGGAGCTGGGTGCGAAAAGCGGCGTTGTGATCGCCACGGGCGGCGGCGTTCCCGTCGATCCGCGCAACCACGCGCCGCTGCGCCAGAACGGGCGCATCTACCACATCGAACGAAGTCTTTCCCTGCTCGCTCTTGACGGCCGCCCTCTGTCCACATCGCTTGACGCGCTGCGCAAGATTCAGGCAGAGCGCGCTCCGTTTTATGCGGGACTGTGCGACCGCGTGATAACCAACGACGGAAGCATTGCCAGCGCGGCGGAAAAAATCATGGAGGATTTTCTGAGAATATGAAATTGCTTGTTATAAACGGTCCGAATCTCAACATGCTCGGAATACGCGAGCCGGATATATACGGCCGCCGGACCTATAACGACCTCGTCTCCATGATACGGGAGCACTGCGAAAGCCGAGGCGCCGCGGTCACTTTCTTTCAGTCCAACCACGAGGGTTCTCTTGTAGATGCAATACAGTCGGCCTATGGAACGCAGGACGGCATTATCATAAACCCCGGAGCATATACCCATACCAGCGTCGCGCTTCTGGACGCCTTAAAGGCCGTGGGTCTGCCGGCTGTCGAGGTCCATATCTCGGACGTCGATTCACGCGAGGAGTTCCGCCGGGTCTCGTATATCCGCTCAGCCTGCGTCATGACGATATCCGGACACGGATTCGAGGGTTATCTGGAGGCCGCAGATCATCTCATGTCCCTGCATGGTTGAATTGTTCATAATTAGTGGGTATACTGTAAATTACTCATCTTTCAGGAGGATAAACAACAAATGAGCGAAACTTGTTCCCATGACTGCGGCAGTTGCGGCGAGAGCTGCGCGGACCGCCAGCCGGAAAGCCTGCTTGCACAGCCGCATCCCGGTACACAGGTCAAAAAAATAATCGGCGTCGTCAGCGGCAAGGGCGGCGTTGGAAAGAGCCTTGTCACTTCTCTCATGGCTGTGCTGTCGGCCCGCGCCGGTCACCGTACCGCAATTCTCGACGCCGATATAACCGGGCCTTCCATCCCGACCGCTTTCGGCGTAAGACAGCGCCCGATGAGCGACGGGACAGGCATCATCCCCGTATACACCGATGACGGAATCGCCGTTATGAGTCTCAATCTTCTGCTCGACAACGAGACCGACCCTGTCGTATGGCGCGGCCCTGTGATCGGCGGCACCGTCAAGCAGTTCTGGACGGACGTCATCTGGGGCGACGTCGACTATATGTTCGTCGATATGCCGCCCGGCACCGGCGACGTTGCGCTGACGGTTTTCCAATCCATTCCCGTGGACGGTCTTATCATCGTCTCTTCGCCGCAGGAGCTTGTCGGCATGATCGTCACCAAGGCGGTCAAAATGGCCTCAATGATCGGCATTCCTGTTATCGGACTGGTCGAAAACATGAGTTATTTCAAATGCCCCGACTGCGGCAGTGAACACCGCATTTTCGGTGAAAGCCATGTCGATGAGATAGCTAAGAATTACAACATTCCCAATGTTGCACGACTGCCCATCGACCCCGAACTTGCAAAGCTCTGTGATTCCGGCTGCATCGAGAGATTCGAGGGCAGCTGGCTCGACGGCGTGATGAAAGCCGTTGAGAATCTTTAAAAAAACAAGGGGGACGGGCCTGCTCCGTCCCTCCATACATTTTCCACGACAATGTGATAAAGGAGGCAAATCTGATGAACAAAAGAATACTTCTGACCGCACTTTCAGCGCTTATGATGTTTGCGCTCTTATGCGGCTGTACAACCGCCGCTCTGCCCGGAGGGACGACCGACGAACCCGCCGCGAACGAGACGGACGCGCCTGCACCGACCGACACGGTCTCTCCCGAACCCGGTAATTCCGACGACCCCGCCGGGGACCCCGAAGATCAGCCTGGAGCCGATGTCCCCGCACATGAGTTCCCGATAGTCCTCAAATGCGGCGAGAGCTTTTCCATCGACCTTGACGGCGACGGCGCAGCAGAGGAGATCACCTATACCCAAGCCGCGACGGAGAGGATTTCCCCTGGGAGTTCGACTCGCTGACCATAAACGGCAAAGAGTTCCGTGACGGCATATATGACGGCGAGTTCTATACCGACTGTCTGGTTACAGATTACTGGGCTATCACCGACATAGACAGCTCCGACAACGCTCTTGAGATAGCCCTGATGGACTACGGCCCGAGTGACGACAACGTAACATACTTTTTCCGTTATACGGACGGCAAGCCGGAATACATCGGCTATGTACCCGGCTTTGTCTACAACGGATACTCCGACAGCTCCGACATGACTTTCCCCGGGGACGGTACCGTCGATTCATATATGAGGCTCAGCGTCCTTCAGACCTGGTGGGCCCCCGCCTCGTGGAAGCCCGGGGATGAACGGTGCTTTGACCTCATCGCGCAGGAGCTGTATTATCCCTTTGACGACAAGCCCGGCTCCGATGTGACCGTTAAGTCGCCCGCAGTCGGATACGCCGAGTGCAGCGTCGATTCCGAGCGTACCGTTATCTCCGCCGGCACAGAGCTCACGCTCGCGGCAACGGATGACCGGGAATGGATACTGGCAAAGACCGGCGACGGCCGCGAGCTTTGGCTGCATCTCAACGCTCAGGACGGTTATGCTTACGAGATCGAAACTGAGCGCGGATATGAATCCGGCGCACTTGTCCTTGACGGTCTGTGCATGGCCGATTAAAATCTAAGGCAATACCGCATAATTCCAGTGTGCAGTGAATTATGCGGTGTTGCCTTAAATTTATCATGCCGCATGCTCCGTCGGGAGAAACATTTCCCCATTTAATACGTCTAATACACGAAAGGACATATGAAAGGACTGATGAAAATGCCAAAACGCATATCCGCCCTGTTGCTTTGCTTTTCCCTCTTTTTCTGCCTGGTCCCGGCTCTCACGGGCTGCGGCAGTGCCAGCACCGACCTTATGCGCGGCTTCAGACCCGCTGCCGTTGATGCCCCGGCTGACCCCGATATGACCGCCGCCGCGGATTTCTCTCTTCGTCTGTTCCGCGAATATGCTGACGAAAACCGGAACACGCTCTTATCCCCTCTTTCAGTTCTGTGCGCGCTGGCCATAACGGCAAACGGAGCTCGGGAAGACACTCTTGCTCAGATGGAAGAGGTTTTCGGCGTTTCCTCCGATGAGCTGAACCGCCGTCTGCACGCATATATATCTTCCCTTCCGGAAGGTGAGAAATATAAGCTCAGTCTTGCAAACTCGATCTGGCTCAGAAACAGCGGTGATCTCTCCGTTCAGGAAAGCTTTCTTCAGACAAACGCCGATTATTACCAAGCAGGGATCTTCAAGGCGCCATTCGATGATTCGACCGTCAGGGAGATGAACGACTGGGTGAGCGATAAAACAGACGGCATGATAAGCCGCATTCTGGATTCCATCGATCCCGGCACCGAAATGTATCTGCTCAACGCGCTTTCTTTTGACGCCGAATGGCGCTCTATCTATAAAGAGTCTCAGGTGCGGGACGGCGTGTTCACAGCGCAGGACGGTTCGGAGCAGGCAGTTGAGTTCATGTATTCCGCCGAATACGAATATCTGGAGGACGGCAGCGCCTGCGGCTTTGTCAAGCATTACGCCGATGGGAAATACGCCTTTGCCGCGCTGCTTCCCAACGAGGGCGTTTCGATTTCCGAATATATAAAGGAGCTGACAGGCGAGCACCTTGCCGAGGTGTTTGACAGTGCGCAAAACTTTGAAGTAGATGCAGCCATACCGAAGTTTGACACCGAATACGGTGTTCTGCTCAACGACGTGCTCATCTCCATGGGCATGACGGCCGCCTTTGACGTCGCCTCCGCCGATTTTTCCGGCATCGGCGTCTCCGGAAAAGGGCGTCTGTATATCGGCCAGGTCGTTCACAAAACGCACATTACCGTGGATGAGAAAGGTACAAAAGCGGGAGCCGTCACCATGGTCAGTGCCCCCGCCGGCGAACCCATGCCAGTCGAAACAAAAACCGTTCATCTCGACAGACCCTTCGTGTATATGATAATCGACTGCGATACATTTCTCCCGGTATTCATCGGTACACTTATGACCGCAGCATAAAAGCAAGGAAAGACACGCCGTCAAGCGTGTCTTTCCTTGTCAATCGATGGTATTGCACTCACATCGTATGGAGTATCCTGATATACAATATAGTTCAGCCAGTTTGAGTATAGGAGGTTCGCGTTTGACCGCCATGTCATTTCCGGCCGGCGTGTGTCGTCGTCATCCGGGAAATAATGCTTCGGCACAGCAATGCTAAGCCCCGCGCTTTTGTCACGGAGATACTCGGTTTTCAGCGTATCGCGGTCATATTCGGAGTGTCCCATAACAAATATGCGGCGTCCTCCGTGAGCCGCTGCGATATATATTCCCGCCTCGTCCGATTCCGCAAGTATTTTCAGGGAAGGTATCGTCTCTATATCCTCGCGCTTTACTGTTGTGTGTCTCGAGTGCGGCACCATGAAAACATCGTCAAAACCGCGCAGAAGTATAGGGTTTTTATACACGACGCGGTGCCTGAACACGCCGAAAAGTTTTTCCGGAAGGTCATATTTCGGAATACCGTAATGATAATACAATCCTGCCTGAGCTCCCCAGCATATGTGGAAGGTACTGTGGACATGCGTCGTGCTCCACTCCATGATCTCGCAGAGCTCCGGCCAGTATTCGACCTCTTCAAACGGCAGTTTTTCCACCGGCGCACCCGTTATGATAAGTCCGTCGTAATACTCGCCGCGTATCTCGTTAAACGTCTTGTAAAAAGCGAGCATGTGCTCTTCGGATGTGTTCTTTGACTTATGCGAACTTACCTGTACCAGCTCCAGCTCGACCTGCAGCGGCGTATTGCCGAGCAGACGGCTCAGCTGCGTTTCCGTCACTACCTTGGTGGGCATCAGGTTCAGAAGCGCTATTCGCAGAGGCCGTATATCCTGGGTCTGCGCACGGGTCTCCGCCATGACAAATATATTTTCGGCTTCCAGCACCGCCCGCGCCGGAAGCGCGTTCGGAATTTTAATCGGCATCCTGCTTCACCTCGATCAGACAGCCGCAAGCGCGTTTTCGATATCCTCGATTATATCGGATATATCCTCGATCCCGACGGACAGGCGCACAAGATCCGCGGGAACACCAGCAGCCGCAAGCTCTTCGTCGTTCATCTGCCGGTGAGTCGTGCTGGCCGGGTGGAGCACGCAGGAATGCGCATCCGCC
>CAKSWM010000012.1 GCA_934511545.1 uncultured Oscillospiraceae bacterium
GAACGGCATAGCCGTTAAGCTATACCGTTCCTTGCTTCAATGTTTTCCTAAGTCACCGCCCCGCATCCGGCGGTATTTTTATTATTATCGGTGTCATTCGCATATGTGATCCATGCCCTGACTGAGCATCATCCGGACATGGTCGTCCGCGAGGTAATAGATGACGCTTTTTCCCTCTCGGCGGGAGCCGACAAGTTTTGACTGCTTGAGTATCTTGAGCTGGTGAGAGATAGCGGACTGGGTCATGCCGAGCTTCTCGGCTATCGTACCGACGCCAAGCTCGGATTCAAACAGGACATATAGGATCCGTATCCTCGTCGTATCGCCAAAAACCTTGAAAAGTTCTGCGAGATCGGCGAGAGCATCCTCGTCGGGGATCTGATGGATGTGTTCCTGCATGTTGTTTACGTCCTTTCCGAAATAACCGCATCGCCGCGATGGATGTGGTTTGTTAATTTGCTATTGGCTGATAAGCGCATACACGCCTAGCCAAAAAACGCTCGATACCCCAGCCCTGCCGCTGTCAATCGACGGCGGCCTTTCTGATGCTGCACCTGATCGCCTTATATCCGGGGAAGCCGGAATATGGGTCAAGATAGCTGCCGGGAATGATGCTGTTGACGTCCGCTTCCGAATAGTCGTGGAACATGTTGACCGTGCCGGGAAGCAGCTCGGCGTCGGCAGCGCATTTGACTGTAATGCTGCCGAAGCTCGTTGAGAGCTCGACACTGTCGCCGGCGACAAGGCCGAGACGCGCCATATCGTCCGGATGCATGTCCACGGCAGGGTCAGGGCGCATTGCGCGCAGCCGCACGACCCTGTGGGTGCGGGTGTGGAAGGCAAAGTCATATTTGCCTGCGCGGACCCCCGCCATGAGTATCAGGGGGAACTCTTCCGTCTCCGGGTCGAGACTGGGCTCATACTCCGGCAGGGGGTTGAAGCCCTCAAAGCCCGCGATGAGCTCGGAGTATATTTCAAACCGGCCTGTCGGCGTGTTGAAGCCCTCCTCAAGGGGCCGCGGCGCGGGATAGGCGGGCGGCAGCTTCTGCGGTGACAGAGTTCTGATTTCCTCCAGCGACCAGGGCAGGCCCTTGAGCATGAAGCGGTAACAGGCGTCCCGTCCCGCGCAGAGAAGCTCGTCCTGCGGCGCGATACGGCGCGCGATTGAGCATATGATGTCCTCGTCCGAGCGTGCGAGTCCGGGATCGGCGGCCCGGTGGGAATAATACAGCACGCTGTCCCGCGCTATGGTGCCGAGTTGGTCGCGCTCGAAGCTGGAGGCGCAGGGAAGAAGGATATCGGCGTATTTTGCGGTATCCGTCATGAACATGTCCACACAGACGAAAAACTCAAGCTCTTCAAGCGCGCGGAACATTGCGCCGCTGTCCGGGAACATGCGCGCGTTCATACCCAGCGCAAAGATGGCTTTGAGGGGGTACGGCTTCTGTTCGCGGATGTGGCGGGCGAGGTCCATTGCCTGAAATTCGTCTGTCGCCGCCGTCCAGACCGGGAAGCGCTCCGCGCCGATGCGGAGACTGCCCTCCGGACTGGCGGGATGTGCGAAGGCATAATTGCGCCAGCTGGTTATGACGTGGCCGCTTTTCGGCATGAGCGCGGAGGGCTTGTTGCCGCCGTCGCGGCCGTAACAGCCGAGTATCGCGCTCAGACATGTGTATGCGCGGAAAGTCTGCATTCCGTTGCGGTGGTGGATGATGCCCGTAAAGCCGTCAACGATGGACATCGGACGGTTTTCGGCTAGGATCTGCGCGGCGCGCCGGAGATCGTCTGCCGGAACGCCGGTAAGCGCCTCGACCCTTTCGGGCGTGAAGCTTTCAACATAGGCGCTGTATTCCTCGAAACCGTGGACGTAATTTTCGATGTATTCCATATCGGCCCAGCCGTTTGCGATGAACTCGCGGGCAAGGCCGCAGGCGACCGCACCGTCCGTTCCGGGAATGGGACGGAGATGAACGTCGGCGTATTTTTCAATGGAGGCGGAGGTCCTTGGCTCGACAACGACCAGCTTCATGCCGTGCCCGCACTGTTTTATGACCGGGGGAGGGAACTGTGACGCGGCAACGACGAGGGCGGACGCCGCGTTTGAAAGATCCGGACCCGCTTCAAAGCCGGTCGTTGTCAGCTTTGCGATCGCGGTGCTCCGGTGGCAGGAGCTCGACTCTGTGCCGTAGTTTTCCGTACCGAAGCTCCATGCCAGCCGCTGGAGCCAGTGCCGGTACCATTTTGAAAAGCCGGAGAAGAACGCAACGCTGTCGGCACCGAAATCGCGCCTGTAAGCGCATAGCTTCTCGCCGATGATGTCATAGGCCTCGTCCCAGGAAATGGGTTCGAATTTCCCTTCTCCCTTTGGGCCCGTGCGTCGCAGCGGCGTTTTGAGGCGGTCGGGATGATTGACATAGTCCTCTCCCATGGCGCCGCGGATACACAGGTGGCGTGCGCCGGCGAAATCCTTGTCTGTCACGGGCCGCACGCGGGTAACAACGCCGTTTTCCGTCGTGACCCGGACGGGGCACTGCGTGGAGCATATGCTGCAAATGCTTATCTTTGTTTCAGCCATGCGTAAAGCACCTCCGGTGACTGTCAGGCTGTTATTCGACCCATGCGGCCTTGGGCGCGGGTCTTTGGGGGATGTTGGGATAGCGTTCGCCGTCCGGATAGCCCGCCATGATAATGGCATAGGCTTCGCGCTCGCGGTCGATGCCGATAAAATCCTTCATTTCGGGGCTGTCGTTTATCGCGTGGCGCAGATAGCCGCCCCAGCAGGTCCCGATACCACTCTCTGCGAGCACAAGCTCGGCTGTTGCCGCGGCGATAGCGGTGTCGAGCATGGGATTGAGCGTCTTTGGATGGCTGTGGCCGATTATCACGCAGGGCGCGCCGCAGGTGATAAGGTCAATGCCTCGCTCCGCATTTTTGGGAAGCTCTGGATATATGCCGCTGCGGACGGCCCATTCGACGGTCATGTCGCGGACCTTTTCAACGGCCGTTCTGCCCCAGAGCACGACCCAAGCGTTTTCGTGGATGTTTTTGCCGCTCGGGGCCCAGGCCGCGACGGAGAGAGCGTGCTCTATGACCTCGCGTTCCGGGAGCTCCGGTTTGAAGTGGCGGACGCTGCGGCGGGACTTGATTATGCGCTCAAGCTCGTTTTCGGGCTTTTCGGGATAAAGCTCCCCTTCCGGGATGCCGTCGAATCCGATGGCCCTTACCGGGCAGGCCGCCGTGCAGTGGTAGCAGCGGATGCATCGCTCTTCCCTGGCGGTCTCGGGCCTGCCGCCGCGATCCTTGAAGATCTTCATCGGGCATGTGCGTGTGCAGGAAAGGCAGGATATGCATTTTTCTCTGTCTATTGTTATCATCCGGTCGCACTCCTCTGGCAGTATATATTAACAGCACAATTTTATCATAGCGATATCGGAAATTCCACAGTTTTTTGAAATAGTTCCCCTGCCGCTTGAAAACGTGCCGCCGTGTGGATATAATCAATATATACTGCGAAAAATAACGGGAGGTCTGTGCGGTGAATATTTTTGACATTCTTGGGCCGGTGATGGTGGGGCCGTCAAGCTCACACACGGCGGGCGCCGTGCGGATCGGATATGCCGCCAGAAAGTTGCTTGGCGAGGAGCCTGCGCGGGCGGAGCTTCTGCTGCATGGATCGTTCGCGGCGACGGGGCGCGGTCACGGAACGGACAGGGCGCTCTGCGCCGGTCTGCTCGGAATGACGCCGGACGATATGCGCATTCCGCACAGCTTCGAGCTGGCGAAGGAGCTTGGCGTCGAGGTAAACGTCGGAACGGTCGAGCTGCGCGATGCACATCCGAACACGGCGGTAGTCCGGCTCGAGGGCCGGAGCGGGCGCAGGCTCGAAATGACGGCGGCCTCTCTCGGCGGCGGGCGTATAAGCGTGCGCAGCATTGACGGCATAGAGACGAGCTTCAGCGGAGCGCTGCCGACGCTCGTGATAACGAACCGGGACGAGCCGGGCTGTGTTGCGCGCGTAACGACGACGCTGAGTCAGAAAGCGGTCAACATCGCAACGATGCAGCTTTACCGTTCCGCGCGCGGAGACACCGCGGTAATGGTCATCGAAACGGACCAGCCGGTTTCGGATATATGTGTCGAGTGGTTGAGACAGCTCGACGGTGTGATGAGGGTGACTTACATCGATTCAATGGATAACGGAGGCGCGGCATGAGCTTTTTTTCGATCGACGAGATGGTAAGAGCGGCCCGGGAAAAGGAAATACCGCTCTGGCAGGTCGTGCTCGAGGAGCATGTAAAGGATCAGCAGGACAACGCCCAGGCGGCGTTCGGGCGCATGACGGGGCTTTACCGCGCGATGGTGCAGTCCGACGAGGGCTATTGCGGCGGCGATCGTTCCGGCAGCGGTATGTCCGGGGGCGATGGCCAGAAGCTGACGGAGTATTCCGGCGAAATGCTCTGCGGCGAGTTCATGTCCGGCGTGGTTAGCTGCGCCGTGCGCATGGGTGAATGCAACGCCTGCATGAAACGCATCGTCGCCGCGCCGACCGCCGGGTCCTGCGGCGTTTTGCCCGCGGTGCTGATAACGCTTCAGAAAAGCCGCGGCGTTCCGGAGGAGGAGCTCGTGAAGAGCCTTTTTGTCGTTGCGGGCTTCGGCCAAGTCATAGCCACGCGCGCATCCATTTCGGGCGCGGAGGGCGGCTGCCAGGCTGAGATAGGCGCGGCCTCGGGAATGGCCGCGGCGGGGCTGACCTTTCTGCGCGGCGGAACGCCGGAAAAATGCGCCCATGCCTGTGCAATGGCGCTCAAGAGCCTGATGGGGCTTGTCTGCGATCCGGTGGCGGGTCTGGTCGAGGTGCCCTGCGTCAAGAGGAACGTAATAGGCGCAGTCAACGCCGTCACATGCTCGGATATGGCTATGGCGGGCGTTGAGAGCCGCATCCCCTGCGACGAGGTCATAGACGCAATGCGCCAGGTGGGCGAGGCGATGCCCGCCACCCTGCGCGAGACGGGAGAGGGCGGCGTTGCCGCCAGCCCGACGGGGCGCGAAATACGCCGTTCGCTGTTCAGCACGGAATGGGAATGATACGGCCGGAACGGTTTAAAAAACGGAGGCTCCGTTGGTCATTCCAACGGAGCCTTTTGCTTTTTATTTCTTGTGGAATTCGGGGAACTTGGGGTTCGGGTGCTTGAAAACGACGACCTGTTCCTGATTGTGTCCCGGCATCGGAACATAGCGCTCGCTCCAGTTCATGGTCTTGTACGGCGCGGGCGGATTTGCGTGCCACTGCTGGGTCTGCACGGGGGACAGGCCGGAATGGGACGGACCGGGGATATCGACCTTCGGGTTCGCGGGGCTGACGCCGAAGAGAACGCCGGTGTCGAGAAGGCGCTCCCAGCCGCTGCGGGCGAAGTTCGTCACGTCAACGGTGCCCATGATGTCGGGCTGGACGAGGTTGGAGAAATATAGCCACTTGCCGTCCTCATACAGCCAGTCAACGCCGTAGCGCTCCCAGAGCCAGGTGGCCCAGCGCTTTTTGTCGGGGTTGATGTTGCTGCACAGAGTTCCGGGGGTGTAGAAGGAGGAACGGGCGCTCAGGCCGTCCTCAGCGACCTCGATGACACAGGAGCAGACCGTGTGCATGACCATTTCGGCCAGGACGCACTCGTCCATCTCTGCGCACTCGGGATATACCGCAGCGACAGCGGCGCGCTTTCCGGCGTGCTGGAGCTTGATGCCGCCGGTCCAGTTCTTGTCCGCGTGGTCGGCGCTTATCATGCCGCCGAAGCCGTGGGTGGCGACGATCTCGTTTGCGTGCTTCACGCTCCAGTTGACGGGGCAGGTGCTGCCCTTGCGCTTGTCGCCGTTGGCGTGGCAGTATTCGTGCAGGCCGTATTCGGACTCTATCTCCTGATAAGCCTCTGCGACGTGGATCTTTTCCTCAAGGGTCATGTTCTTTTTCATCGCTCAGCCCTCCTTGTTGTACATGGGGTTTCCCTCCGGCCCGGCGCTTACGGTGTCCGCAAAGGTGTCGTAGGGCGTCGGCATGGCGGGATAATCGTAGTAGTTATAGCGGTTTATATAGGCGGTCATGGGCACGGTCGGCTCACCGAAGGCGGCCTTGACGGGATCGACGTAATCCGCGGGATCATCGACGTCGCGGTCCTCATAGTTGTCGCCCGGTGCGTTTACATAGTCGGTGCCGATGAAGAGGTGCCAGATCTTCCAGCCGTCCTCCTCCATGATGAAGTCGATGCCGATCTTCTCGGCCGTCCACCAGGGGTCGAGCTTTCCGCCTACCTGCTTGGTCTCCTCGGAGATGGCGTACCACATATGCTGGCTGGTTTTGCGGTCCTTTGCGACTTCGCCGCACCAGGTGGTCAGCGGATGCATATAGCTGTAGCCCTTTCTCTCGTGCGTTGCGCAGGCGGCAAAGTATTTCCGGATCTCGTCCATTCCGACGTAATAGCCCCAGTTGCGGCCGAAGGAGGCGGTCTTCATGTTTTCGGGCTCGCTTACCCAAAGCTCGTCAAGCTCGCGCTCCCAGTCGTCGTTGGCCTCATAGAAGGCGCGCTTGTGGGCGATGTTTTTGCAGTCCTCAAGGTCCCAGACGCGGTTTATGCGTTCCTCGGGGGATTCGTTATAGACAAACGGCATTGATTGTTCCTCCTTTCTCAAATTCCGTAACTGAAGGTGTCGTCAAAGGTGACATAGGGCTCGGGGACCCTGATGGCGCCGTTGTATTCCCTGTCGGGGTGATATGCGGTGTAGACGGTTTTTGCTACTGTGGGGGCAGGCAGAGTGAGACCGGCAAGAGCCTCAAACTCCGGCAGGACGGGGTATTTGACCTCGCGGTCGGTGACCCAGTTCTGGCCGCAGGGGGTGTTGATCTCTTCCAGGTCGAGCAGATGCCAGATCTTCCAGCCGCCGGATTCCTTCACAAAGTCTGCCGCCATGATGCCGTAGCCCCAGGTGGAGTGAGGTCCGACCGCGGTGATCTCGTTGTCGCAGCCGAGTATGTACCAGAGACCCTTGGCGGTCTTTCCGTCCTCCGCCTGCTCGATAACGCAGGTGGAGAGCGCATCGATGATGAGCGAACCGACGCCGTGCAGCTCGATGTCGCTGAACTGGCTCAGATATTCGGGGAATCTGGCCTTCATGGCCTGAGACTGGACCTCGACATTGGCGGTAACGGCGTCATAGTCGCCGCGGATAGCGTCAAGGCCGACATAATAGCCGTCGTTGAAGCCGAGAGTCGGTTTTTCGGTCTCTTTGACCCAATAGGAATCGACGATCTCGTCGTCGAGGCGGAGCAGCTTGTAGTTGGTAAAGCGGCCCATGAGATTGCGTATCTCGATGCGGTCGATATACCTGTCGGCAAGCTGCTCGGCGGTAAATTTGCGCTTGTACATTTTCAGACTCCTTTCATTCTCCTGTTAAGCCGGCGAGAGTTCGCCTGTCAATACCGGCAGATACCCGGCTCTCGTCAGCTTATGCGGTTTTGTAATTATTTTACGTTTGTCGCGGTTTAATGTCAATATCTTTATATAAAAACAGAAATTTCGCATGCTAATTATGCAAGTTGCCCAAAAAAAACGCCGCGCCCGTCATGATATCGGGCGCGGCGTATGCGGGAGGAGTCCCGTTTTTTATTCTCCGCTCTCGCGGATCAGCATGGGTATCATATAGCTCAGGTTGAGCATGAACGCGGCCTCCGGCTGGTAAAGAGCCTGTTCGTCGGTGTAATACTTCGCCTTGAACTCCTGCATCAGCTCTTCGTTGCTCTTTCCGGCGCGGTGTCCGCTCACGACCGCTTCATAGGTTTCGGTGTTTGCCTTTCGCGCCATTTCGAGGAAGGTCTTTGCGCGTTCGCCGGTTATGACCTTATAGTGCGGCAGCAGAATGGCCTCCGGTGCGCATTTCTCCGCACGGGCGATGGAGTCGAGCGTCATCTGATAGCCGACGAGATAGGCGGGCATGATGACCGGAGCGTCGCCCATTGTCCCGTAGGTCTCGCAGGCGATGAGCAGCTTTTCCTCCGGGCAGAAGAACGCGATGGAGCATCTTGTGTGTCCCGGTGCCGCGAGGACCTCCAGCGACAGATCGCCGAGTTTCAGCACGTCGCCGTCCTTTACGGCCATATCGACCTTCAGGGAATCGAGCGCATCCTCGTATTCAGAGACGCCCCACTGGCGCGCGGCGTTGTCGTTCATCTCGCGCATCGTTTTGAGCGCGCCGGGCTTGGACAGCACCTTGCAGGCATATTCACCCGCGACGACTTTGGCCTCCGGCCAAACGCGCTTGCAGTAGGCGCTGCCGGAAGCATGGTCATAGTGCGAGTGGGTCAGAAGGATGTATTCCAGCTTTCGTCCGCCGAGGGCGGCTTTGATGTTATCTATCATTTCCCCGGCGCAGAAGGCGTAGCCGGAATCGATGAGTGCGGCGCTGTTTCCGGTCGTGAGAAGGAATGCGTCGGAGCCAGGATGCGCGCCGACATTTGTTATTTCATACATTGGGATAAGTACCTCCGGATCAGATGAATATGCAGCCTATCGTGTATACGATAAACGAGACGGAATAGGCCGTTATGAGCTGCCAGGCGATGCATGCGAGCGTATATTTGGTGCTGGCCATCTCCTTGCGTATCGCAGAGACCGCCGCAACGCAGGGGACATACAGCAGAATAAAGACAAGGAAGGCATAGGCCGCCAGCGGAGTGGCAAAGGTATCGCCGAGCGCGGCGGCGATAACGCTGCTTGAGGCGGTCAGGCTGAAGCCGTAGAACATCGAGAGCGAGGCAACTACGGCCTCCTTGGCGACGAGTCCGGTCAGCAGCGCAACGGCGGCCTGCCATGTACCGAAGCCCATCGGCCGGAATATCGGGGCGATGAACCCGCCGATAGCGCCGAGAAGGCTTTCGGAGGGCGTTTCGACCATCTGAAGATGGCTGTTGAAGCTCTGCAAAAACCAGAGCAGTACGCTCATTGCGAGAATAAGCGTTCCGGCCTTGACGAGAAAGCCGCGGACCTTTTCCCAGACGTGGCGCATTGTGTTCCTGAGCGAGGGCAGACGGTAAGGCGGAAGCTCGAGAACGAAGGCGGCGGTGTCGCCGCGGAAAAGTGTATTCTTGAATATGACGCCGGAGATAATGGCGGCTATCATACCGAGTATGTACATCGAAAAGACGACTATGCCCGCATATTTTCCAAAAAATGCGGCGGAAATGAGCCCATACACCGGGAGCTTTGCCGAGCAGCTCATGAACGGGACGAGCATGATCGTCATGCGGCGGTCCTTTTCGCTCTCCATTGTCCGCGCGCCCATAACGGCGGGAACGGAGCAGCCGAAGCCCATCAGCATCGGGATAAACGCCTTTCCGGAGAGACCGAAGCGCTTGAGCAGACGGTCCATTATGAATGCCGCGCGGGACATATATCCGGAATCCTCAAGAAGAGAGAGGAAGAAAAAGAGCAGCGCGATCTGCGGCAGGAAGGTAAGAACACCGCCGACGCCGGAGATGATGCCGTCCACGCACAGCCCGATGAGCCAGGCCGGAGCGTTCGCCGCGGTCAGCCCCGCCCTTATCCCGCGGCCGACAACGCCGTCCATGAACGCCGCGGCGAGGTCGGAAAGCCACGAGCCGAAGGGCCCGAAGGTTATTGCAAAGACGATGAGCATCGCTGCGAGAAAGACGGGTATCGCAAATATTCTGTGGGTAACTATTCTGTCTATTTTGTCGCTCAGGCTGAGCTCATCGGCCTTGCGCGCGCGTTTGAGTGCGGAGGCACATATCTTCTCTATGTAGGCATATCGCGCGTCCGCGATCAGCGTTTCGCGGTCGCCAAGCTCGCTGGAGGCTTCGTATTCCCTTGCGATCTCCTCGACACTGTTTTTCTGTTCGGCGGTCAGTCCCAGAGCTTCCTCCGCGCGGCTGTCCCCCTCGAGCAGCTTGATGCTCGACCAGTGAGCAGGCAGTCCGGCGGCATAGGCGTTGTCGTGGATGACCTCGTTTATGCGGTGGTGTATCTCGTGGGTGAAGTTGTCGTAAAGGTCGTCCGGCTCTATCGTGAAGCCAATGTGCATCTGGCGGTGGGCCGTCAGCATAAGCTCCTCCAGTCCTTCGCCCGTTTTTGCGGTTATTGGGACGACGGGAATGCCCAGATGCTCGGAAAGCTCTTTTATATCTATGTGGTCGCCGTTTTTCTCGACCTCGTCCATGAAGTTCAGCGCCATTACCATGGGTTTTTCCAGCTCCAGCAGCTGCACAGTCAGATAAAGGTTGCGCTCGAGGTTGGTCGCGTCCACAATGTTTATAACGGCGTCGGGCGATTCGCCGATTATGAAGTCGCGTGCGACGATCTCCTCCATTGAATAGGGGGACAGGGAATAGATGCCGGGAAGATCGACGATGGTGACGGCCTTGCCCTGGATCTCCGTCTTTCCCTCTTTTTTCTCGACGGTGACACCCGGCCAGTTGCCGACATACTGGTTCGAACCGGTCAGCGCGTTGAAAAGCGTTGTCTTGCCGGCATTTGGATTTCCCGCGAGCGCGATCTTCATTTCGCGCCTGTCGTGCGCGGTGCCGTCATAGTTCTGCGCGTGGAAGTCCAGCTCATGCTCATGTCCGAGCATCATGCGGCGCAGCGTTTCGGGGTCGTGCCGGTGCATCGCAAGGCGGGTCTCGCCCTCGTGTGCGCTTCTGTGCTTTTTCCACGATGCGGTTCCGGCCTCGGCGATGACGATCTGTGCCGCGTCGCTGGCGCGGAGCGACATTTCATAGCCGCGCAGCGTGACCTCGATAGGGTCGCCGAAGGGCGCGATCTTTTTGATGTAGATTTCCGTTCCCGGGGTCACTCCCATATCGACGAGACGCCGCTTCACGGCGCCGTTATTGTTATCTACGGAGAGAACTATACCGCTCTGTCCGGGGCGAAGGTCAGAAAGAAACCTGGCTGCTTCCATATCCCTGAACCACCTTTGGTCTGCGTTATTTAAAAAAGCTTACTACGTCCCGGCCGGCTTGTCAATAACAGGACGATGCCGGAGCTCAAAGCCGGAACGGATTGTCAAGCCTTTGACACGGAATTGTGGCAATATTGTCCTGTTTTCGCGGGTTTTGGCGGGTATAAATATAAAAAATAGCTATCATTTTGGGGCGGTATATGATAAAATGAGCAATATATTTCTCCCGATACACAATACTGCAAGGAGTCGTATTCATATGGAAAAGATAACTCTCTATATCGACGGCAGAGCGATCGAAGCGGAAAAGGGACAGTCCGTGCTGGAGGCCGCGCTTGCCGCCGATTACTATATCCCGCATCTCTGTACTCACCCGGATCTGCCGGTGCAGGGCAACTGCAATCTCTGCGTTGTTAATATCGAAGGCGTCGAGGGTTCTGTCTGCGCCTGTGAGACTCCCGCGGAGGACGGCATGAAGGTCACCTCCAAGAGCGAGAAACTCTCTCACGAGAGGAGCGTTGCCATGGAACTCATGCTGGCCGGTCACCCCCATGACTGCACGGGCTGCAAGATGTATCTCAAGTGCGAGCTTCAGGCGATGATGCAGTATCTCGGGACCGTCCATGCCCGTATGCGCAGCATCCACCGCGAAGCAAACAACATTAATACCAATAACCCGCTCATCGTCCGCGAGATGGAGCGCTGCATCCAGTGCGGACGCTGTGTGCGTGCCTGCGAGGAGATGCGCAAGGTCGGCGTCCTTCAATACAACAAGCTCGGGGGCGAGACTTACATCGGAACTCAGGACGACATGCCCCTGGGCGAGGCAGGATGCCGCTTCTGCGGCGCCTGTGTCGAGGTGTGCCCGACGGGCGCGCTCCAGGACGTCGAGGGCATTTTCAGAACGGACCTCCCGCGCGAGCAGGCGCTCGTGCCCTGCCAGGCCGAGTGTCCCGCGCACATCGACATTCCCGCATATATCCGCGCCATCCGCGAGGGCGACTGCGATTCCGCCGTCGGCATAATCCGCGAAAAGGTGCCCTTCCCCCACGCGCTGGGCTATGTCTGCAACAACCGCTGTGAGACCGGGTGCAAGCGCAAGGGACTCAATGACCCCGTTTCCATCCGCAACCTCAAGCGCTATGCAGTTGAGCACGATGAAACTCATCGCTGGAAGGAAAAATACCTCGCGGCAAAGCCCCGTACCGGCAAAAAGGTCGCCGTTATCGGCGGCGGAGCCTGCGGCATGACGGCCGCGTTCTATCTCAACAAGGCCGGTCACGACGTTACCGTTTTCGAGGCCAAGAAGATCCCCGGAGGACACATGACCTCCGGTATGCCCGAATACCGCATCCCCACAAAGGACGTCCTCGCCGAAATCGAGGTCATAAAGGAGAGCGGCGTCAGGGTCGTCTGTGACACGAAGATCGAAAACGCCGCCGAGCTCAAAAAGGACTACGACGCGGTCCTTGTCGCCATCGGCACCAGCGTTGGCAAAAAGCTCGGCTATCTGCCCGGCGCGAACTTCAAACAGGTATATTCCGCCCTTGATATTCTTCAGGCGAACCGTCTCGGCCTGCCGATAGACCTTGGACAGACCGTCAACGTTATCGGCGGCGGCAACGTTGCGTTTGACGTTGCGTGCACGCTCATCCGCATGGGCAAGACCGTGAACGTCGTCTGCCTTGAAAAGGACGCCTCCCAGGCTAGCCCGGACGAGCGCGACCTCGGTCTTGAGGACGGCGTGAACCTCTTCGACAGCCACTCCAACGAGGCGATACTCGGCACTGAGGCGCAGGTCACCGGCCTTCAGGTGCATAAGATAAGCTCGTTCTACTTCCACCCCGAGACCCGCGCGCTGGTAGAGGAGGCCGTTCCCGACAGCACCTATGTCATTCCCTGCGACAGCATCGTTTTCGCCGCCGGACAGGTCACGGGTCTGACCGACGCTTTCGGGCTGGAGCTCAACCGCTTCGGCTATCCGATAGATCCCAGGACCGGCAAGAGCGAGTATACGACCTCGGTCGAGGGCGTTTTCGCCGCCGGAGACGTCATAACCGGGACCAAGTTCGTCATCGACGCGATCGCCGGCGGACGCGAGGCCGCTTCCCTCATGGACAAGTACCTCGGCGGCAGCGGCAATATCGACGAGACGATCGTCGAGCGCCGCCGCGACCCTGCGATCGGAAGGATCGAGGGCTTCGCCGCGCAGAGACGCGAGGAAATGGCCGTCAAGCCCGCTGCCGAGCGCCGCGACAACTTCCTGCCGATATCCGACGGACTGACCTGCGATCAGGCCGTGTGCGAAGCGGGACGCTGTCTGCAATGCGACCTGCGCAAGGATATAACAAAGGTCCGCATGTGGACCGAATATGCCGTTAAGTAAGGAGGAAAAGTGAATGAACTGCGAACATAATGTCCAGCTTATACCCTCCGCCGATGAGATCTCCGTCCTGCCGGAGGGCCTCTGCCCCGTTGACTGGGCGAAGAAATGCATCGACCTTGCCCGCGCGGAAAACTGCGGCAAGAGCGTCATGTGCCGCGACGGAATGACCCAGCTTCAGGCCATCCTTACCGACCTCACCCGCGGCCGCGGGACAAGCGAGGATATCGAGCTTCTGCGCGATCTTGCAGCGGTCATATCGAACTCCAGGGGATGCGCGCTGGCCGCCAAAGCGGCTAAGAACCTGCTTTACAGCCTCGATCATTACAGCGACGAGTGGGAGGAGCACTGCCGCAGAAAGCGCTGCTCGGCTCTCGTGTGTTATTATAATGTGTATGTCGATCCCTCCGCCTGCAAGGGCTGCGGCGATTGCATAAAGGCAGCGCCGGCCGGCGCGATCTCCGGCGGAGAGGGGCTTATCAGCGTCGTCAAGGATGATTCCGCACTCAAAAACGCTGAATTCCTCGCCGTCTGCCCGAACGGCGCACTGAAGAAATACGGCGCCGTGAAGCCCCGCTCTCCCGAGGAGCCGGTGCCGGTCGGGTCCTTCTCCGCGGAGGGCGGACGCCGCCGCCGCAGGGGTTGACAAAGCGCCCTGCTTCTGATAATCTGAATACATACAAAAGAATCCGTATCGTTCGGCCTCGGGGCATGGACAATACGCAAAAAATGAGCAAAAGAGCCCTGTTTTTACAGGGCTTTTTTCTTTTTACGGAATAATAAAAATCAGGAGGAAAACCGCAATGAAACACCTAGAAGCCGACATTGTCGTTGTAGCGGCCGGCCTTTCCGGGCTCACGGCCGCGACGCAGGCAGCCGAAAAGGGCGCAAAAGTTATCGTCTTTGAAAAAAGCGCCACTACCGGCGGCGCCGCCAACATGGGTATGGCGTTCTTTGCCGTCGAGTCCAAGTATCAGCGCGACCAGATGGACACATATACGAAGGACGACGCATTCCGGTTCTTCATGGAATACACCCACTGGAAGGCCGATGCACAGACCGTCCGCCGCTGGTTCAATATGTCCGCCGATACGGTCGAGTGGGTCGAGAATTTCGGCGTTGAGTTTCTTGGCGCGTATAAGTACTTCCAGGACAGCCGCTGCACCCAGCACATGGTCAAGATCCCCGGCGCGACCAAGCCCGCAGAGCGCCAGGCAAGCCGCATGGTCAAGCTCATGACCGACTATGCGACTGAACTGGGAGTTGAGTTCCATTTCAACACCCCCGTGAAAAAGATACTGACCGGAGACAAGGGACAGGTGCTCGGCGTTATGGCGCTCGACGAAAACGGCGAGGAGATAGAGTGCCTCGCGGACGCTGTGATCGTCGGCACCGGCGGCATCGGCAACAACGTCCAGATGATAAAGGACGAGCTTGGCTTCGAATGGGGCAAGGACATGTTCACCTTCCGCATCCCGGGCATGGACGGCGACGGAATGAAGATGGTCTGGGAGATCGGCGGAGCAA
>CAKSWM010000013.1 GCA_934511545.1 uncultured Oscillospiraceae bacterium
GCCCCCGCGAGAGATTCTTTCGCCGCGCAGAGCGCGCGGCAAGACCGGGCGGAGACAGTTGGATACACTTCCCCGTCAGTCTGTGGTCATTTCTTCGGGTTTACTATGTCGCGCCAGTCAAGATCTCCGCGGCGCAGCCCCTGGATCAGGACTTCGGCCGTTGCAACGCTGGAGGCGAAGGGCACGTTGTACTGGTCGCACAGTCTTGCTATCTCGTTGACGGAATCAAAGCTTTCTCTTCCCGAGGGATCACAGAAGAACAGAACAAGATCGATCTCATTATAAGCAATCCTCGCGCCGATTTGCTGTGCTCCGCCCTGTGCCGCAGCAAGATAGCGGGTAATATGCAGCCCCGTAGATTCGGAGACAAGCTTACCAGTAGTATTTGTTGCAATAATGTTGTGTCCCGATAGGATACCGCAGTAAGCAATACAAAACTGTACCATGAGTTCCTTTTTTCCGTCGTGTGCCATGAGAGCAATATTCATTGGACAGTTCCTTTCCCTATGAAATTCGTTCTACGATATTTGCTGTACCATTATACACAGTATTTTTCTGTAATTCAACAAGAATTATGTTTATAATTCGTGGAGATTCGGCACATTTTATGAAATCGTCATCATCGCAGCAGCGTCTGCTCGGTGTCAACGGAGTTGCTTCCCTCGTTGAAGCTGAAATAATAGTCAAGCATCTGCTTTGCTATCACCGCCGTCGAAGACCCGCTGCCCGCTTTTTCAACGACAACACATATCGCAATCTCGGGGTTGTCCGCAGGCGCATAGCACATGAAAACGCCGTTGTTTGCGACATTCTCGCCTCGCTGGGATGTGCCGGTCTTTGCGGCAACGTCGCAATAGGTATAATTCCCAAATGTTGAATATGCCGTACCGATCGGAGAGTTTGCAACGAGGTACATTCCCTCATGTATCGCGTCCCAGTATTCCTGCTTCGTATCGACCGTGCTGAGTATCTCCGGTTCGCGCTCATAGATTTTTTCGGAATAGTCGTAGCTGCGCACGCCCTTGAGCATGCTTGCGGCGTGGCGGGTGCCTCCGTTTGCGAGAGTCGCGGCATAGTTTGCGATCTGTATCGGGGTGAACTGGCTGATGGATTGGCCGATCGAGGCCGCAAGCGTGTCTCCGGTGAACCACTGGGCATAGGGGTCACCCTCCTTATAAAGACTGGCCTTATATTCTGCGGAAGCCATCGCGCCCTTTTCCTCATACAGTTCTATACCTGTGTATTCTCCCAGACCGAGAAGCTTGGCATACTTTCCGAGCGCGCCAATGCTGCCGTGGGATTCCAGAACATCCGCGACGTTATAAAAATACACGTTGCAGGAATTCTCTATTGCATGAACAACGTTCATATCGCCGTGAGCTCCGGAGCCGTAGATCCAGCAGCGCGGCGCATAGCCCTGATCCTTATATTTGTCGAACACCGCCTGGCAGTTATACGTTGTGTTGACATCGACGATGCCCATATCCAGCGCGCACAGCGCCGTCAGCGGCTTGAAGGTCGAACCCGGCTCGTACAGACCGGCGAGCGCGCGGTTATACATCGGCGCGTTGGGGTCCTCCGCCAGCTCGGTGTAATTGTCAAGAAACGTCTCAAGGTCAAAGGTCGGATAGCTCGCGATAGCCAACGGCTCTCCCGTCTCGACGTCGATCGCAACGACCGCGCCGCCGGTTATGAGCTCCGTCTTGGGTTCGCCGTAAAGCGATTCCTCGTCGATCTCCTTCTGAAGCTCGATGTTCTTTTCGGTTATGAAGCTTGCAAGGGCCTGCTCCGCCGTTTCCTGGAGCCCTATGTCTATCGTCAGATAGACGTGGTTCCCCGGCTGCGGCTCCTTTGTATAGACGGTGCCCGTGACCGTTCCGGAGGCGGTCGAGGTTATCTTTGCCTCACCGTCGGTGCCGTGCAGATACTGCTCAAAGGCATATTCCGCGCCGGACTGTCCGACCATCGCATTGAGCGAATACCCCAGTTCCGAATACTTTTCATACTGCGAGCTGTCCATATAGCCGACGTAGCCGAGAATATGCGCGGCATAGGTCGTGTTATAGTCTCGCGTATAGCTGACCTCGACGCTGAAGCCAGGCAGGTTTCCCTCCATCAGCCGCGTTATCAGGTCGATGGAGACGTCCTCGGCAAAGACATAGTCCGAAGTCTTTACAACATAATGCATGTTGAGTGCATACCGGATGCCCGCGATTATCCGCATCTGGCGCGAATCATAGTTCGGGTCGATCTCGTATCTCTCGCGGAAATATGCCATAAGATCGACCGCGGAAATGTCCGTATCGAGCTTTTTGTCCTCGAGATATTCTTTCAGGCGCGTGCTGTCGATATCCGACATATTGCTGTCGTATTCAAACGGTGCCTCCATGGTTATCGGCAGCTCGTCGTTATAGCTGTCGCCGCAGGCGGTCACAGTTTCGCAGAGCTCAAGGATTATGGCGTTGGGATCGTCCTGCTCAAACAACTCAGATGTGTTTATCGTCAGGTTGTTGCAGGTACGGTTGGACACGAGCACACGACCGTAGCGGTCGAGAATATCGCCTCTCGCCGCCGTTACCGTCTGTGTCGTTACTATGCTGTTCTGCGACTGTTCATAGTACTTTGCGCCCTCCACGACCTGAAGCTTGTACAGTGCCGCAGTGTAGGTAACCGTAAGCGCTATGAGCAGGAGAATGAGGAAAACTATCCTTCCCCGTTTTACTATTCTGTCCATAAAGGAGTCCTTTCAGAAATCGCCGTACACCGGCCTATCCCAGCTTGCGGCGCGAGAGCGCCCTGCACGGAAAATACAGCGGCACAGTAAACGGAAGAGACCACAGCGTCTGCAAAACCGCCGTCCTCATAAGTGCGGGCAGTCCGGCCCCCGCAAACACAAGAAGACGGAACATCTGGCAGAAGGCAGTTATGAGAAGCGCGGTCACGCAGACAAAGAAAAACGAAAAGAACCGCCTGTTCACATAGTACTCCGCGACAAGGCCGGACAAAAAGCCGAGCACCGGAAACAGTACCGTGAACAGAACGACATTCTCCGTATAGGCGATATCCCCCAGTATTCCTAGGAAGAGGCCGAACGCTCCGCCCCAGACGCCGCCCTCGAACATGCCGACGGAAACGACGGCTACCGGCAGAAACATTGCGCGCACTCCCAGCGGCGCTATCCGGGAAAACAGCGTTGTCTGGAAAAACATTATAACGAGTATAAACAGCGCATAAATCACCGCGCGTCTGAGCTTGTCAAAATTTATAAGGTCATAGATCATAGCGTTTCACCGTGTTCATTCGGTAATGCTGAAGGATTTGACGACAAACACCTGCGAAAGATTGTTAAGGTCGCAGGAAGGTTCGATCACTGCGTAGGGCGTCTGTCCGCCGGCCTCGGTATTGACGCTGTAGATCGTGCCGACGACCAGTCCCTGCGGGAATATCCCGCCCTTGCCGGATGTGAGGACAACGTCTCCGTCCAGAGGCAGCGTGCCCTCCGTCAGATAAGTCAGTTTGACCTTTCCCTCCTTCATCAGCGCATAATCGCCGATGACCATCGCGGCGTTTCCGGCCTCTCCAACGAGTACTCCGACGCTCATATCGATGTCGATGACGGTCCTGACGTTCGCCCAGTTCGTGCCGAGCTCGATTATCTGTCCGACCAGCGCGCCGTATTCCGTAACGACGCAGTCGCCCACCTCGAGCCCCGCGTCCGAGCCCTTGCTGATCGTGAACACGGAGGCCCAGTTGGACGCGGACCACGACACTATCTTGACGGATTCAAACTCGAAGTCCGAATTTTTCTTTGCAAAGTTCAGCAGCTCACGCAGATTTTCGTTCTCCTCGATCGCCTCCTGCCCCAGGCGCGCCTGTTCCTGCGCCTCGGCAAGCTGTGCGCGGAGGGAAGCGTTATCCTCGACGAGCTGGTCATATTTATAGATATAGCCGTATATACTCTCCAGCCATTCGGCCATTGACGTTGCGGCCTTGCGCACGGAGGCCCCAACGCCCTCGGCGATGTTGCTGAAGAATCCGGCCTTACCTCCGCCGAGATGCGAGCCGATGACGACGATCAGCGCCACCAGCACGACCGCTATTGCGAGCCTGACGCCCTTTTTCCTGAGAAAATCTATCACAGCAGTTCCACGCCCAGCCTTCCAAGCATTTTTCCAAGCCTGCACAGAGGCAGACCCATTACGTTGAAGAAATCGCCGCTGATGCTCTCGACGAACAGGCTTCCAATACCCTGTGCGCCGTAAGCGCCGGCCTTGTCCATCGGTTCGCCGGTCCCGATATACGCACGGATCTCCCTGTCCGTCATCGGGCGGAAGCAGACTGCGGTCCTTTCCGCCTCCGAAAACACCTCGCCGCCGCAAACGACGGTGACGCCCGTGTAAACATTATGGCTCCGCCCTGAAAGGCGGCTGAGCATCGAAAACGCGCCGGACTCGTCCTTCGGCTTTCCGAGTATCTCTCCGTCCAGCTCAACAACGGTGTCCGCGCCGATCACGACAGTCTCCGCCGGAACTCCGGCGGCGACCTCGAGCGCTTTCGCCCTTGACAGCGCCATCACCGTTTCGTCAGCAGCGGCCCCTTCCGGAGCGCGCTCCTCCCCCTTTGCAGGGATTATCTTCAGGTTTTTGACGCCCAGCATCTCAAGAAGTTCGCGCCTTCTCGGAGATGCGGATGCTAAAATTATATCCATAACAACTTCCTTAAATAATTATTCAACGCCCTTATACATGCGCCCGCGCGTCAGGCCGTTCGGCTTGTAGTCCGAAACTCCGAGATAGCTCCGTGCGACTTCGACGCACTCGCGCGAGGATTCCGTTGTGAACATAAGGCGGGTGCCCCAGAGTCCCAGCTTTTCATAGTCCGCGCGGCGGTCGGCCAGAAAGAGCTTGTGCGCGCTGAACACCGTGTTGCGGCAGCCGAACTCCCGCACGACGGGATAGACGTTTCCGCGCCCGTCAGACAGGTGTCCCGCGCTCTGGCAGGCGCATTTTCCCGCGCTGTTTTTGATAAGGCAGTGTTCCGTCGTCATGACGGGCAGCCGCCCGTAAACGATGAGTTCCATATCCAGCGGCGCCGTCATTGCGCGGAGCTGGCCCGTATGCAGCTCGAACGACGCCGTGAAGGAAAGCATTCCAGCGCGCCTGAGCATATCCGCCGTGAAGGAATTGAATACGTTCAGGCCGTAGTCCCCGCGGACCTGCATCCCCGCTCGCCTCGCCAGCGGAACATGACCCAGAGAGCTTACGAGCACCTGTGAAACTCCGAGCCCGCGCAGCTTTTGCAGCAGGTCCGTCACCGCGTCCTCCTCATCCCCGCCGATGACGGGCGGAAGCACGGCGCAGGGGGTGACGCCATACTGGATAAAAAGCTCCAGCTTGTCGAAATTTGCCGCCATTTCCTCCAGCGGCATATAAATATAGTCCGGCTTCATCGTCGCCAGCTCGGGACTGAGCTGGCCGGCGGAGAGCAGGTGAAATATCAGCTTAGAACGCCCCGTACTGCGGCGCGCGCCGGGCACGGATGGGAAACTCCCGGTCCTTGGCTCCGGAACTCTGCGCCGCTCGTCCGACAGCTCGGACAGCAGCCGCTGCTTAACGCCGCCAAGCTCATCCTCCGTCAGACTGACAAAGGGCGCTATGCGCGCCGCTACGGACGAGCAGATATACGGGGTGCCGCCCGTTTTGTACATTGCCGCCTCAACGGCCTCCGCTGTAAGCGGGCACTCCTCGCTCCGGGCGGGCACGGGGCCGAGCACCGCGGCCTTGTTCCCGTCGGCGTCGCACGCGACAAATTTGGACGGCTTTTCCTCCTCGATAAGCGCGAAAAACTCGACCGGGACCCGGCGCAGCTCTCCCGAGGAATATCCATTGCGCACCTCCGCCAGCCCGCGTGACACGTCTCTGCTGGTCGAGGGCACATGATAACCGAACATGTCCTCTTTCCTGCCCGTGTAATATCCGTCGGTGAAGCCCTGCGACGAAAAGGCGGAGGTAAACAGTTCGGCATCCTGATCCGACGGTTTTTTCCCGTCGTGTATCGCGGAGCGGAACATTTTGACCGCCATCGCGGTATATTCCGCACGCCTGTCGCGGCCCTCGACGACCGCGCCGGTCACTCCGGCCGTCTCGAGTTCCGAAAGTCTGTCCATCAGGCTCCAGTCCTTCATGCTCAGCGGATGGTCGTCCTTACGTCCGCCGAGAGAGAAGTCCCGGCGGCAGCTCTTGTCACACAGTCCTCGGTTTGCGCTCCGTCCGCTTCCCATCGCGCTGAGATAGCACAGGCCCGGCTCGCAGACGCACAGTTCGCTCTGCACGAACACGGACGCCTGTACGTCCGCCCCGGCGCAGATCTGTTTTATACGGTCAAGCGAAAGCTCGCGCGGAAGCATGATGCGCTCGAGCCCGAGCTCATGCGCGGCACGCGCGCCGGAAAGGTCGTGTATGCCCATCGAAACATCGCCGAAAAGCGGCATGTCCGGCAGAACGGCGCGCAGCACGCGGATAAGCCCGACGTCGCGCAGGACAATTGCGTTTACGCCGAGACGCGCATACTCTTTCGCGGCCTCTGCCGCCTGGGGCAGTTCCGCGTCGGACACGAGCACGTTCATCGCCGCATATACCCTGCAGCCGCGCACACGGCAGTAGCGCACGGCATTTTCAAATTCTTCGCTGCTGAAGCCGCCGTCGCCGCGGTGGCCGGAAAATTTGCCATATCCGAAAAAAACTGCGTCCGCGCCGCTCTGTACGGCGGCGACGACCGATTCTGCGGATCCGGCAGGGGAAATAAGTTCCAACATCAGAAAAAACTCCGGAGAAATCAGCTTTTATTGGAAAGCTTTTCGTATTTTGTGTTGAGCTTGTTCAGCTCGTCCGCCAGCATAAACGCGGCCAGCGTGGCGCAGTCGAGCGGAGACGCGCCGGACTCGCGCTTTATCTGGAAAATCCTGGCCGATACATAATCCGCGAGCTGATGGACGTAATCGCTGTTTTCGTCCGTTGAGAGGTGATATTCGCGCCCCGCGATCTCGACATCGATCGTGGAGACTGTCTTTTTGGCCATAGCTTCCATCCCTTTCAAATGCGGCAGGGCATATATTTGTTTTGTCCCTCTGCCGACAACATATCAGATTATATTATATCATAAACAACCGTCTTGCTACAAGTCAATTTTGATGATATAATTCTTAATGTATACCAAAAAAGCGGTCCCGGGCCGGCACAGCCCGCGCCGCTCATGTAAAGCGGGGATATACTTTGCAGATAAAGGGCAAAAAATTTGCCGTCCCGAAATGTGAGGGCACATACGTTCCCGCCGCGGCCGCGGACAGGCTCATAGCCTCCGGCGACGGCGGCGCGGCGCTGCTGTACCTCTATCTTCTGCGGCGCGGCGCACCCGACACGGCGACGGCCGCGGCCGCCCTCGGCAAAAGCGAAAAGGACATTGAGCGCTGGTGCGCGAGTCTTGAAAGGCTCGGCCTGCTCCGCCCGGAGGACGATTCCCCGGCTCAGGTCCGGACTTCCCGCCCGGCCGCGGCCATGCCCGCTGAGGAACTGCCGCAGTATACCGCCGGCGACATTGCAGGAAAAGCGCAGCAGGACGGCGGCTTCCAGGCCGTTGTCGAGGAAGCTCAGCACGCGCTCGGGCGCATGCTCTCGGGCAACGATCTGCGCATACTTTTCGGAATATACGACTATCTCGGCCTGCCGCCGGAGGTCATACTTCTTCTTATCAACCACTGCGTCACGCGCACCCGCGAAAAACAGGGGCCCGGACGGATGCCCTCCATGCGCACCATCGAAAAGGAGGCCTACGTCTGGTCCAACCGTGAGATCATCACTCTCGACCGCGCGGAAGAATATCTCGACGAGCTCAAGTCCCGGACGGAAAAGCTCGCCGTGCTCCGGCGCAGTCTCGGCATACATGACCGCGAGTTTACACAGACGGAGCGCGGCTATGCCGAAAGCTGGTTTGACATGGGTTTTTCCGTCGATGCGCTCGCAATAGCATACGACCGCACTATGATGCGCACAGGCAAGCTCAGCTGGCCGTATATGGATTCCATCGTCCGCAGCTGGCACGAAAAAGGGCTGCACACGCCGGAGGAGATCGAATCCGGCGACAGCGCAAAGCCCGCGCGTAGCAAGCCCGACAAGGCCGCGCGGACACAGGACATGCACGAGGATGTTGAATACCTCAACCGCATCTTCAGCGAACTGGAAACACACTAAGGAGGAAACGACATGGCAATGGACGGAACTCTGCTAGCCCGCGCGCGGGCGCGGCTTGCCGCGGCGAAAGCGGAGAACGAGAGCGAGTCGGCGCGCCGGCAGGCGGTCGTCTATGCCCGTCTGCCGGAGATAGCACAGATAGACTCCGCGATGCGCCGCATGATGTCGGACGTCATCGGTCTCGCGCTTCGCCGCGGTCTCGACCCGGCGGAGGAGATCAAAACGATAGCCGAAGAAAACCTCCGTCTTCAGGAAAAGCGCCGCGCACTTCTCAAAAGCGCGGGGTATTCCGGGGATTACCTCGACGAGATATATTCCTGCCGGAAATGCTCCGACACCGGCTTTGTAAACGGCCAGATCTGCTCCTGCCTCCGGGCGCTGTACGATCAGGAACAGGCAAAGGAGCTCAGCAGCCTTATAAGACTCGGCAGCGAGAGCTTCGATACCTTCGACCTCAGAAAATACGACGACAAGAAGATATATCCCGAGGTTAAAACCACCGCCAGAAAGTGGATGACACGCTGTCTTGAAAGCTTCAAAAACTATGCGCGCGGCTTCGGGAAAAAAAGTCCGAACTTTCTCTTCACCGGCGGCACGGGGCTCGGAAAGACCTTCACCTCCGCCTGCATCGCGCGCGAAGTAGCCCGGCAGGGCGCCTCTGTCGTATACGAGACCGTGACGGGCGCCATTGAGCCGTTCGAGGCGGTCAAATTCGGCAGGGCCGAGCCGGACAGTGAGGAATATACTCAGCGCGGACGCATCCTTGAAAGCGACCTTCTGATCCTCGACGACCTCGGAACGGAAATGCAGACGGCATTTTCGGACAGCGTGCTCTATACGATCGTGAATTCCCGCCTCATAAGCGGGAAAAAGACCATCATCAGCACGAATCTGAACAAGGACGAGCTGCGGGCGCGCTACGGTGCTCAGCTGTCGTCCCGCCTGCTTGGCGAATACGCGGTCGTGCCCTTCGTCGGGGACGACATCCGCCTTCAGAAAAAGAAGGCAGATCCGGAACAGGCAAAAAACTGAAATTCTCCGAAAGGAGCTGACAGGTCATGCAGCACGAGATAACAGCATCCATCCCCCTTCTCGACCGGAACGGGGAGCTGACCGAACCCGGTTATGCCAGAAAGCCGCTCTGGAACTATCGCCGCCGGGACATAAAGGCGGGAAAAACGCGCATCAAGGAGTGGGACTACTACCTTGTGATGAACGACCGCTTCGCGCTGGCGCTCACGGTGGCGGACAACTCATATATGGGGCTGGACTCCATATCGTTTCTGAACTTCACGGAGGGATGGGAGATCACCAAAAGCCCCATGAGCTTCCTGCCCATGGGAAAGACCGGACTTCCGTCCACCTCCGCCTCCGGCGACACGCAGTCGCACGGTCGCGGGCACGGGATCCTGTTCAAAAACGACGGCGGCACGCGCCGCCTGATCGCGCACATGAACAATTTCGGCTCCGGCGCGATATACGCAAACATTGAGCTTACGGACGAGCCGGAGGAATCGATCGTCATCGCCACGCCGTTTGGAAAGCCGGGGCATTTCTATTACAACCAGAAGATAAACTGCATGAGGGCAAAGGGAGAGGTGACCTACGACGGAAAGACCTATGTCTTTGATCCGTCGGACAGCTTCGCCGTGCTCGACTGGGGCCGCGGAGTATGGACCTACCGCAACACATGGTACTGGGGCAGCGCCTCGGGTCTGGCAAACGGCGTGCCATTCGGCTGGAACATCGGCTATGGTTTCGGAGACACCTCCGCCGCGACGGAGAACATGCTCTTTTACGGCGGAAAGGCACACAAGCTTGAGCATGTGCGCTTCAACATCCCGAAAAAGAACGGCCGTGACGATTTCATGTCCCCGTGGACCTTCACATCCTCGGACGGGCGCTTCAATATGGACTTTACGCCCGTTCTCGACAGGGCCTCATGCACGGATATCGGCATAATCAAATCCGACCAGCATCAGGTATTCGGAAAATTTACCGGCACGGCGGTGCTGGATAACGGCGAAGCCATCAAGGTAAGCGACTTCATGGGCTTCGCGGAAAAGGTGGAAAACAAATGGTAAACGAAGAACTCAAAAACAGGATCGGAGCGTGGGTAGACGCCCACGAACAGGAGCTTCTGACGGATATAGCGCGTCTTGTCGCCGTCAAAAGCGTTAAAGACGAACCGGAAGAAAACGCCCCCTTCGGAAAAGGCGTTGCGGCGGCTCTGAAGGAGGCTCTCGCCCTCTGTGCGGAGCGCGGATTCCCCGTCAAGAACTATCATGACCGCGTCGGCACCGCCGACCTTGGCGACAAGCCCGCAATACTCGATATTCTCGGCCATCTCGACGTCGTCGGCGAGGGCGCCCTCAGCGAGTGGGACACCGATCCCTATACTCTCACCGTCAAGGACGACGGCTGCGCCTACGGACGCGGCGCCATAGACGACAAGGGTCCCGTCGTTGCGGCGCTCTATGCGATGATCTGCGTGCGCGAGTTGGGCATACCGCTGGCTCACGGCGTAAGGCTCATCATGGGCACCGACGAGGAATCCGGAATGGAGGACCTCCCCTGCTACTACGCCGAGAACGCCCCCGCGCCAAACACCGTCTCTCCCGACGCGAACTTCCCCGTCTATAACACCGAAAAGGGCTTTTATAAGCCTGTTTTCACCCGTAAATTCGAAAAATCGGAGGTCAGCCCTGCCGTTGTGTCCATTGATGGCGGCTACCGCATCAACGTTCTGCCGGCGGACGCTTCAGCGCTCATCCGCGGCATCGGCTCCGACGCCGTGACGGAGGCCGCGGCCAAACTCGCACCCGGTCTGGGCGTGACCTTCACCGTCGGGACCGAGGGTGAAAACGTCCGCCTGTCCGTCAAGGGACGCAACGCCCACGCCTCCCTGCCCGAGGACGGCATAAACGGCATCACCGCGCTTGTCGAGATACTGCTCTCCCTGCCGCTGGCAGACTGCGGGAGCACCCGGGCTCTGAGCTCGCTGCACGAGCTGTTCCCCCACGGCGACAACCGCGGCCGTGCGCTTGGCATCGCCATGAGCGACGAGATAAGCGGCGAGCTGACCTGTGCTTTCAGCCTTCTGACCATGACGGAGACCGAGCTGCGCGGACAGTTTGACGGCCGCGTCCCCATCTGCGCGAACGAGGAAAACTGCAAGAATGCGGCTGAGCGCAGCTTCGCCGCGCACGGCTTCACCGCCGAGGGCGGAATGGAAGCGCCGCACCACACTCCGGCAGGCACACCGTTCATAAACGCTCTGCTCGAGTGCTACGAAAGCTACACCGGGCTGAAGGGCGAGTGCCTTTCCATGGGCGGCGGGACATATGTCCATCACATCGAGGGCGGAGTTGCCTTCGGCGCGACCATGCCCGGGTTCGAAGCCGCCATGCACAGCCAGAACGAGCGCTTCCGCATCGCCGATATGCTGGCAACGGCAAAAATATACGCCGCCGTCATCGCGGAGCTCTGCGGAGAGGGACAACAGCAAAAAAATACGGTTCGATGAAACGCAGCGATCCGTATTTTTTATGCCGTCAGGCGCTCTCAGCCCTGCTGTTCGATCATGTCTCTCTTTTCTATCGTCATGAGGTCGTCCTTCGTCGGGCTTTCAAGCAGAGCGACGCGGTCGGCCTGACGCGCTACCATGTTCTCAAACATGTTGCGAACATCGCGGCCATTACCGAAATTTTCGCTCCTGTTCTCATACATGGACTCAAAAAGCTCTTTCACGCATTTTTCGGACTCCTCCGTCAGCTTATAGCCGTTTTTGGAACACAGTCCGCTGAATATCTCAAAAAGCTCGCTGCCGTCATAGTCAGGAAAATAGAAATACTTGTTGAAGCGTGATTCAAGTCCGGGGTTGGAGTTTATGAACTCCTCCATGCGGTCGGAATACCCCGCAACGATGACAACAAGGTCATCGCGGTTGTCCTCCATGCCCTTTAGGATGGTCTCTATCGCCTCCCGGCCGAAATCATTCTCTCCGCCGGAAGCAAGGGAATATGCCTCGTCGATAAACAGCACTCCGCCGAGCGCGCTCTGTATGACCTCCTGCGTCTTGAGTGCCGTCTGGCCGACATAGCCTGCGCAGAGGCCGGAGCGGTCCACCTCGATCAGCTGTCCCTTTGACAGGACCCCAATGGCGGCGTATATCCCCGCCATCAGGCGGGCGACAGTCGTTTTTCCGGTGCCCGGATTTCCCATGAACACCAGATGCAGCGACATATCCGGCGCGGGCAACCCGTTTTCGAGCCGCAGACGCCGCACCTTTATAAGGTTTATCAGACTTTTGACATCCTTTTTGACCTCTTCCAGCCCCGTCAGCGCGTCTAGGGAAGCCATAAGCTCATCCAGTCCCGGTTTTTCGTCCCGCTGCGTTTCGGCCGCCGCCCCCTCCGTCTCCGCACCGCCTCCGCACTGTGCTCCCGCAGCTGCGGGCGGATGCTTTTCCGTAAAGCCCGGCTCGGCGCTCGTCACATAATCCGCCGCCCGCAGAGCCGGCTTTGACTTTTTTACGCCCGTGCTGTCGCACACGGCGGTCAGGCGGTCTCCGCATTCGGTTATGAACTCCGCTTCGGACATCGTCACCTCGTCATCTACCGCCGCGAGGGTCAGCAGTATGTTCGTCACCATGCGTATGAAGATGCGGGAATAGTCGGTCCCGCGCTTTGCGTCCTTTTCGGCAAGACTCCAGAAAAACAGGGGCGGAAGAAGCTCGCCGCTGCCGCATACGGCGCCCGTAAGCTCCCACAGCAGCCAACGCGGAGCGGGCATATTTTTCGAATAAAGCTGGTTCATCGCATCGACGTGGTT
Organism: uncultured Oscillospiraceae bacterium; assembly: GCA_934511545.1. Classification (GTDB taxonomy): domain Bacteria; phylum Bacillota; class Clostridia; order Oscillospirales; family Oscillospiraceae; genus CAKSXP01. Next base: position 13,080 of record CAKSWM010000013.1, read on the forward strand.
CTGCGTAATGGCTCCGGAACGGCTCCAGAGCCGGAGCGCGCAGGAACGCATAAAATCGTCCAACTCCCCCGCGATCGGTGCACCGGCCGCCTTATAAAATGCTTCCGTATTGGCAATATAAGTCTTGTGCAGCTTTTCAGCCGGCATTTTCCACTGACTGGGCATCTTACCATCAGCCTCCTGTTCTCTGCCGATCAACTGAACATATTATACACGGCCAAGGTGTAACTTTACAAGCACAAAAACTCTTGTTATACTTGTTATAATAGTACCGTCGACTGACAAGAGCGTGTATGCCCTTGTCAGCCGATGGTATGCATGTGTCAAATAAGGAAGGGTGGCTCTCAATGAACAAAAAAGCTCCGCGATCACCGGAGCGTATGCTGACCGAAAAGCCGCTGAAGCTGATCGTTGAATTCTGCGTGCCGACGATCGCGATGATGCTCGTCAACTCTATGTACAACCTCGTTGACAAGGCATTCGTCGGAAACAGCTCCGGCTACCTCGGCATAACCGCGCTGACGCTGTGCAACATCCCGATGCAGGTCATGACCGCACTGACAATGTTTGTCGGCGTGGGCGGCGCGGCCTACTACGCGATGCAGTCCGGTGCGGGCGAGGATTCCCGCCGTGCTCCGATCATCGGCACCGCCATTGCAGCGCTTGCGCTGATTGGCGCTGTGATCCTCGTACTGGGGACCGTGTTTCTCCGGCAATGGTGCGTCTGGGTCGGGGCAAGCGAAGAGTCCCTGCCATATGCGATGGACTATATCGGCGTAATTTTCCTCGGCGCCGTGTTCAATGTCGTGGGGGCCGGGCTTCTTCCCCTTGTCCGCGCGGACGGCAGCCCCAACAGCGCGATGGTATTCAGCATAGCCGGTACCGCCGCCAACATTATTCTCGACCCGCTGTTCATATACAC
>CAKSWM010000014.1 GCA_934511545.1 uncultured Oscillospiraceae bacterium
ATTCAATTCTCATCTCTCCGTCACCTCGTCTCGTTCTTTTGCAGGATATCCGCTATTACCTCGTCTATCCTGTCCGAAAACTTCTGCGCCGGAACGCCCTCTCCGATGTCGAACTTCATTCTCGACATCTCGCCGAATATCGCGGACGCTGTCAGCTGGCTGATGGGGATGCGCCTGTCGCAGAGCTTTCTCCCTTCGTCATACAGCTTGAGGATAAGGCTCATCATCGCCATCTGATTCTCCGGGGTCATGAAGGTGTCCGCCTTGTGGAAGGCGTTCTGCTGAAGATATCCCTCGCGTATCACTTTCGCGACCTCGATTATAAGCTTCTGATCGTCGGGAAGAACGTCCGAACCGATCAGCTTTACTATCTCCTGAAGCGAAGACTCTTCCTGCAAAAGGTTCATCATCCGGCGGCGCTTCTCCGTGAAGCCGGCCCCGAAGTTCTGTTCGTACCAGTCGGAAAGGTCCGTAAAATACTCCGAATATGAATTCGTCCAGTTGATGGACGGAAAATGTCTTGCATAGGCAAGACTGCGGTCGAGCGCCCAGAAGCAGCGGGTAAAGCGCTTGGTGTTCTGCGTGACAGGTTCGGAGAAGTCGCCGCCCTGCGGCGATACCGCCCCGATGACCGTAACACTGCCCTCGCCGCCGCCAAGGGTCTTCATATATCCCGCACGCTCATAGAAGCTGGCAAGGCGGCTCGGCAGGTACGCCGGGAAGCTCTCCTCCGCGGGCATCTCCTCAAGACGGCCGGATATCTCGCGCAGGGCCTCCGCCCAGCGGGAGGTGGAATCCGCCATCAGCGCAACATGATAGCCCATATCGCGGTAATATTCAGCTATCGTCATTCCCGTGTAGATCGACGCTTCGCGCGCCGCGACAGGCATATTGGATGTATTTGCGATCAGTATCGTCCGTTCCATCAGCGGCCGGCCGCTTTTTGGGTCGGTCAGTTCGGAGAACTCGTCGAGCACCTGCGTCATCTCGTTGCCGCGCTCGCCGCAGCCGAGATAGACGATTATATCCGCATTCGACCACTTGGCCAGCTGATGCTGGACCATTGTCTTTCCCGCGCCGAATGGGCCCGGGATCGCTGCACAGCCGCCCTTGCCGATGGGAAAGAGCGTGTCTATAACGCGCTGGCCCGTAACCAGCGGGCGGGTTATCGAAAGGCGCTGCGCCGCCGGGCGCACCTTTCTTATCGGCCAGAGCTGTGCAAGGGAGAGCGGCGTTCTGTCTCCGCGGCTGTTTTCGACCTCGGCTATGATATCCGTAACCCTGTACTTTCCGCTGGGCTTTACGTTAACAGCTCTGCCATGTACATTGGGCGGCACCATACTGCGGTGCTCTATGACCTGAGTCTCCGCCGTCACGGCAAAAACCTGCCCGGCGGAGAGCCTGTCGCCCTCGCTTATTCTGACTTCAACGTCCCAGAGCTTTTCCTCGTCCAGCGCGGACAGGCCAATGCCTCTGGTTATGAACGGGCCCGCTTGTGCCTCGATGGCGCGCAGCGGACGCGCTATGCCGTCGTAGATATTGCCCAGCATACCGGGCCCCAGCAAAACAGAAAGCGGCTTTCCCGTCGGCTCTACCGGCTGGCCGAAGCCGAGCCCGGCAGTGTCCTCATATACCTGCACGGTCGTTGTATCGCCGGAGGCGGAAACGACCTCTCCCGGAAGCCGCATGTCGCCGACGTACACAACGCTCATCATCGGAAGTCCGCGCCCGCCGCGCACGGTGACGACGGGGCCGTTGACCCCATATATATAGTAATTTGTTCTGTTGTTCATCGTCCTTACTCCTCCACCTGCATTCCGGTCAGCTCGGAGAAATGACCGACAAGGTCGCTCATCGCGGAATCGAAGCTCAGATCGATGCGGCGGCCTCTCGCGGGACACGTTAGACGTAGTCCGCCCATTGTGAATGTCCCCTCTCTGAAGGCGAGACTGACGCCCGACACCTGCGTGAGCAAATAGTCGGAATACTGCATATCCTCCCGGCGGAGGTGCACATCGGCCGCGAAGCCGTATCCGAGCTGTTCAACGGCCTTTCTCAAAAGCTTTCCCAGATGTTCGGGGTAATCGCTGCTGTGCGTGAAAGCCTCGATCTTTTTCTGCACCTCCGAAAACACGTTTTTCGCGCAGTCCTCGCGGAATTGCAGAAGCTGCCGCTTGTTTTCCGCCGCGCGCGCGGAAACACGCGTGCTCTCGCGTGCTTTGATCTCCAGACTGCGGCGCTCGTAGTATTCCGAGACCTCGGCGTCCAGTTCTCGCCTTATGACCGCAAGATCCTTGTCGCGGCGCCTTTTCAGATCCGCAAGTATACCCTCGGATTCATGCCGGCTCTCCGCCATTATCGAATCGACAAAGCTTTTCAGCTTTGCATCGTTTATTTCTGTCATCCGTTTTCCCTCCTTCGGGGCTCAGAGCTTAACTCCGATCGTCTCTGTTATCAGGCGCTTTATGGAGTCGTGCGCTCCGCCCTTTGAATCCGGTCCGGGTATGACGGCAATGAGCGGGCGCAGAATATCAACGCGCATTTCATCGACACGCTGCCTGTTCATATCCGCCACATTCTCGCTTATGAGCAGAACAGCCACATCCTCCATCAGAAGAGCGTTGTTCAGCGCCTTCTCCGCCGAGTCCCGGTCACGAACGATAACGCCCTCGACCCCCGCAAGACGGAAACCCGTCAGCGTGTCGGGGTCGTCGCAAATCAGATAGAATTTCATCGTATCAGAGGCTGGAGATTATCATAAACGCGATCAGCAGGCCATACAGAGCAACGCCCTCGGCCAGACCGACAAATATCAGCGCTTTGCCGAATATGCCGTCGTTTTCGCTCAGCGCGCCAAGCGCGGCAGAGGCGGAAGCGGAAACGGCGATACCGCCGCCGATACCGGAAAGTCCGACGGCCAGCGCGGCGCTGAGATATCCCATGCCGGTCGCAAATCCGCTGCCTGCAGCGGCGCCCGCTTCGGCCGCGTCAGCCGCCGAAGCCGACTGGCTGAGCAGGCAGACAGAGGCTATCGCCAACATTCCGAAAAAGGCGCAGAAATTGATAATGAGCGGAGTTTTGCTGCGGCTGCCCTTTTTAACGCGGAAATATATGCCGCACAGCGGAGCCGCCACGACAAACAGGATCACAAAAGCATAGATAAATATCATTTCAATACCCTCCAATTAATTTATTGCGGAATCAGGCTTTTTTCGTATAGTCGATTATGCGGGGCGCAAATTTTTCCCCGCCGCTGGTGTAAAATCTTCCGAACATCTCGTAGAACTCGAGCCTCAGGACCTGTATGCAGACAAGCATTCCCTCGATGCCCATTACGACAAGGTTTCCGATAATGACGCCGAAAATGTTCCTGCCGTCGCTGGACAGGAGCATAACGACCATCATCATGCCCGCGTGGCTTATCGCAAAGGCGCCTACACGCAGGAAGGAGATTGTGTTTGAAGCATAGCTGAGTATCGTCTCAAACAGTTCGAAGAAGCCCTCTACAATGAACATTCCCACGCTCGAAGGCATCCAGTTTTTATCTCCGCTTATAAGCTTTGACAGCGGACCCTGCGCAAAAATGCAGAACAGCGGCAGGATTATCAGACCGATTATGTAGGCGGCGGAGAAAACATTCCTGCCGAAGGCAAACTTCACAACAACGCCTACCGCCAGGGACAGATACATTACAAAGCCCGCAAGGCCGTTCGGAGAGAACAGCACCTTGCCGTAATCCCGCTGGCGCAGTCCGTTTATCATGTTCAGCACCATGCACGTCAGCAGCAGCACGACGCCCAGCGCCACGGCGATTATCAGTATCTTCATCGTGTTCCCGTTCTCAAGCACCTTATATCCGGGCAGCAGCTCTTCATATCCAAAAACGCTTCCGTAAACAAAGCCGAAGATCGTTGACGCAACGCCGCACAGCGCCAGTATGCGTCCGAGCCAGAGCTTTTTGAGCTTCCAGAGCAGAACACCGAACAGACAGAGCAGCGCGCCTTGGCCGATATCACCATACATGATCCCGAAAAGCAGCGTATAGGTTATCGCCATAAACGCGCGCGGATCAAGTTCGCCGTATCCGGGCAGACCGTACATCTCCACGAATGGGGAATATATCTTTGAGAGGAACCCGGTTTTGAGCTTCACCGGCGGCTTAACGCCGGATTTGCCGCCGTCGGACAGGATGCAGGAAAACTCGCTTCCGTTATCCTTCTCCCAGACAACGCCCTCGAGCTTGCCGCTCGGCGCCCACAGCACCATCGTTCCCGCGCCTTCTTTGCCGGTTTTTCCGACCGACGCGCTCTCTTCGACGCTGCGGACAAATTCCTCTTCCTCATCCTTGGGTATCCATCCGACGATATAGAAGTTGTCGTTGCGGTATCCGGCCATGGAGCGAAGCGAATAGCACTCGCTCATGAATCTGACATAGCTGTACCGGCGGAGGAACTCCTCGCGCAGCTCATGCGAAATTCCTTCCCGCTCGGCTTTGAGGTGCTCGATGTGTTTTCTGCCGTCCTCCACCTCGTTGGTCAGGACCGTTTTCGTCTCGACTGCGGTACCGGCAAGGTCCCTGTCAAGATAAATGCGTTCAAACTGCTGCGTGGCAAATATGCTGTCAACATGCTCGGCGGACTTGGGCAGGACAAAATACATTCCGTAAACCATGCCGTCGGCCTCGTTATCCTCGCTAGTCCGGACAAAGAAAACATCGTCGCGCTTTTTGACGATCTTCATGCAGCCCTCATAGTACTCGGCGGGAATGCGCCCGAACCTGAACTTGGAATACCTCATGTTCAGCAGGTCGGACAGTTTCTCCTCAACGTCGCCGATATGCAGCAGGCGCTCGATGACCTCCGTTTTTTCCGTATTGCTCTTTTCGGTCTCCTCGATCTCCCGCTTTATTCTTTCAAGACGCCTTCGGATGTCCGAAAACCACTCGGTAACGCTCTCCTTCGTGTATCCCTCTTCGGAAAAAGCGCGGTACTCCGGCTCGATCCCGAGCTCTCCGGCGAGCGAATATGCCTCCGTCAAAAGCTCGGCATAATCGTTTATCGCGTCGAACGGGGTCAGATGCATGACATTTTTCATCGCGGCCGCGGCGTTTTTGGGATGAAAATCCTGATTGATCACAAAACGCCTTATCGCCTCGTCGACCTGTTCCATGGGTCCGGAAAGCGTTATCATCGTCATTTTTTCCGTTGCCAACCGTATTCCCCCTTTTTCTATATAACACGTCCCGGCAGTATGCCGTAGTGCGCAGCTTCAACGGCACGGATGAGCTTGTCACATTCGATGCCCTTGAGCGTCAGATATGCCTGCGGTACCGCCGCAGACGGCGTTTGCGCGTGTATGCTGCGGCGGCATAAAGCCTCCATCCCGCGCTCATAGCTGTATACGTTCGAGGTGAGGCTGTCGTCCCCGAACATCTGTGCCCAGCGGGACGATCGCAGAAGCGCCATTGCATCCGCGTCTGTCGGCGCGCCGACAAGCTGCGCTATAAACTCGTCCGTCAGCTTCCACCGTATGGGGATCAGAAGCTTGTCGATATCCGCAAGCGAACCTGGGAAGTTCCGCCGCAGGCGCATTATATGCGTCAGGTTGAGAAAATCCGCTTCCTTGCCGTATATCTCGCGCAGGAGCTCCTTTGCCGAGCCCTTGTAGTCCTTCTGAAGGTATCTCCACACAGCGGAGTAAAAACAGTTTTCAAGCAGGACGTGCGCTGCGGCGTAATCCGGCTTGCCGCTGACTTCGTTTATCGGCACAGTCTTCAGTACGGACGCATATATCGTGTTTTCGGCTGCGCGGAGAATATCATCAAACGTCTCCGCTTCCTCAAGCTCCTCCTGGCGGACTCCGGCTTTCCTCGCCATGAATCCCGTCGGCGCGTCGTTCCACGCGACCTCGTGCCTCGTTATGACGTGGCGCAAAGCCGAAAGTATCTGCCGGTATTCAGTGCGGTATACCGAAAAGATCAGGAAGCGCTTATCCTCTCTCGTGGCAAACCTGTATATGCGTTCATATTCGTTTTCAAGCTGGGTGTGCAGTGACTTTTCTATCAGCCGTTCATCCCGGCAGCCCTGGGGAATAAGCTCTCCCGCCTCCCGCCAGCCCGGATGACTGCGTATGAAAGACGATATATCCGAAAGGTTACGCATCGCACCGATGCTCTCCCACTCGGAGGGCTTCAGCATACGTCCATACATTGCGCGCACCTTTGCCGTGACCGCACCGTATCGGGTAAGGGCGCTATACATTCGAGTTCACCACCATGTCGAACACGCGGGAAATGAACTCATCGCGGTTATCCTGGTACCACTTGTTTGCCGAAGCACGATCCTGCTCCTGCTTCTGTTCCATTGCCGCGATCTTCTCATTGGCAGAGGCGGAAACTTCGGCTTCCAGCGCGGCCAGCTTTTCGTCGGCCTGAGCGAAGGCGGCAGAGCGGAGTTCTTCCCTCTTCCGGGCAAGATAATCATCGTATCCGCTTTCCTTTTCATGAGCCGAGTCATATATAAGGCGCGCCTGCTGCTCCTGTTCAACGATCACATGCAGTATCTCTTTTGACGTCACGATCATCACTTCCTTAACAGCCATAATACTAGCACCATTTTAAAAATATATCAACCGTTCAAAAAGCCAATCTTTCAGGTCTTGTATTTACAGGAATTTCTTCATGATGCAAAAAACCTCTTGAACTGAATGCGCTCAGCCTGTACTATTAGTAAGAAAACATCTGATTTGGAGTGAACCAACATGAAATATATACTCGTCATCGGCGACGGCATGGCCGACAATCCCGTGCCGGAGCTCGGCGGAAAAACTCCGATAGAAGCGTCCGATACTCCCTGCATGGACGCGCTCTGTGCTGCCGGAGTCATCGGCAGCGTCAAAAACGTGCCGGACGGCTTTGCTCCCGGCAGCGACACGGCGATCATGTCCATCTTCGGCTGCGCCCCGCAAAGCTGCTATACCGGCCGTGCTCCCATCGAGCTGGCGGATCAGGGCATAACCCTGCCCGAAGGAGCCGCCGCCTTCCGCTGCAATAATGTCTGCGTTTCGGACGGCAGGGAGTTTGAGGACCGAACGATCGTGTCCCATTCCGCCGGAGGCATCGGCGGTGCGGATTCGCGCATGCTGATGGAATATCTGTTTTCCCACCCCGACTTTGTCCCCCTGGCGGAAAAAGCGCGCGCAAGCCTTCTGCCGGCCGACAGCTACCGCCACGTTATGATCCAGCTTCAGACGGATATAAAGGGGCTTACCCTTTCCCCTCCGCACGACCATCTCGGCGAGAGCGTGCGTGACAATCTGCCATCCGGCTGCGCGGACGCGGAGATCCTGTGCGCGCTGATGAAAAAGGCCAACGAGATACTCGACCATCACCCGCTCAACGAACAGCGCAGAGCCGCCGGGCTGCTCCCCGCAAACGGCATCTGGTTCTGGGCGGAGGGGACCGCCGGCAAAATGCCCGATTTCCGCGCGCAGTTCGGCCGCGGCGGCGCCGTGATAAGCGCCGTTCCCCTCGTGCGCGGCATCGCAAAAATGACGGGGCTTGACGTTATCGAGGTCCCGACGGCAAACGCCGACTGGGACACCGATTATGAGGCAAAGACAGCCGCCGCAATCACCGCGCTGGAAAAATACGACTTTCTCGGTGTTCACCTCGAGGGGCCGGACGAAAGCACGCACGACGGCAGCCTTGAGCACAAGATATACTCCATCGAAGCGCTCGACAGCCGCGTTATAAGGCCGATCGTGGATGCGCTCACCGAAAAGGGCGAGGATTTCCGGATGCTCGTGCTTTCCGACCACAAAACACTGATGGCAAACGGTGCGCACGACGGAGACCCCGTACCGTATTTCATATACGACAGCTGCGTTGACTCGGGTCTCGGTCTTTCTTACAGTGAAAGGAACGGTGAAAAGGGTCTGTATCTTGACGAAGGGATCGAGCTTATGCCGGCTCTGTTCATGCTATGAAAGACGTATTCAAGGCGTGTGCAAAGCTGAACCTGTCTCTCGACGTCACCGGCAGGCGTCCGGACGGCTATCACGACATGCGCATGGTGATGCAGTCGGTCTCTCTCTGCGACGAAGTTGAGCTGAGTCTGCGGACCGATGGGCAGATAACGATACAATCGGGAGTGCGTTATATCCCGAACGACGAGCGCAATATCGCATTCAAGGCGGCAATGCTCTTTTTTGAAACATACGGCATAACGGACACGGGAGTCAGCATCGTGCTCAAAAAACGCATCCCGGTCTGCGCCGGTCTCGGTGGCGGCTCGTCGGACGGCGCCGCGGTGCTGTTCGGTCTGGGAGAGCTGACAGGGCTGCATCCGTCCCGCGCAGAGCTCGAAAAGCTGGGCGAACGTCTCGGATCCGACGTTCCTTTCTGCGTGCGCGGCGGCACCGCCCTCGCCGAAGGGCGCGGCGAGATACTGACCGACCTTCCGGCTCTGCCCGACTGCGGCATCGTTATCTGCAAGCCGTCGTTTTCGATCTCGACCCCCGCGCTTTTCAAAACGCTGGATGAGCACGAGATCCGTGTCCACCCCGGAACGGATGAGCTCATCTCCATGCTGAGCAGCGGCGATCTGGCCAGACTTTCGCGCAGGATGTACAATGTGTTCGAGGATGTTCTCCCGCGCCGGTGCGGGGAGGTCTTCACGATCAAGAACGCGCTGCTCGACTTTGGCGCGCTGGGCTGCGCGATGAGCGGTACAGGCTCCGCCGTGTTCGGCATTTTTGACAGCATGGAAAATGCCGCGGCTGCCCACGCCGGACTCAGCGGGCAGTACCGCGACTGCTTTCTCTGCCGTCCGACCGGAAAAAGCTTTGAGCAATGACGTGTTCCGGCCGCAGCCCGGTATAAAACAAAAAATCACCGTCGATAATAGCATCAAATGCTACATACCGGCGGTGATTTTTTATGAACAACAAACTGAAAATATGGGAAACGGCTCTTCTCCTCAGCCTCTGCATAACGCTTTTTACCGGCGCATGGGCGGGCTCGAGACAATCCGGGCTTTCGCAGAAGCTCATAAGGCTGCACGTCGTTGCGGTCTCCGACGATGACAGTGAACAGGCGATAAAGCTCGAGGTGCGCGACGCCGTTCTCGACTATCTGACGCCGCTTCTCTCGGAAGCAGGGGACGCAAAAACCGCCGGAGAGATCATCGAAGATAATCTCTCCGGCGTTGAACGCGCGGCTCTGTCCCGTTCCCGCGGCAGACAGGTGACTGTCTCTCTCGGCCCCGAGGTATTTCCAACGCGGCACTATGAAAGCTTTTCCCTTCCCGCGGGCGAATATGAATCCCTGCGCGTGACGCTGGGCGAGGGCGAGGGCCATAACTGGTGGTGCGTCGTGTTTCCTCCGCTGTGCGTCGAGGCGGCGGGCTCCGGCGCGGAGCAGGCACAATCCGTCCTCTCCGCCGACGACACGGCGCTCATAACCCGCGAGAACGACGGATATGCTCTCAGGTTCCGTGTTCTGGAGCTCTGGGGCGAGCTCCGCTCACTTCTGAACCGGCTCAGTCAATGACGATATCCGTGGCGCTGACGCGGCTTACCGTCTCTATCGAAGGGTCTTTCTGCTCATAATAATCGTAGAACTCCAGCGAAACGCCATGCTCTGTCAGCCATGCGTTCGTCCGCGTTGAATCCACGGTCGGCACCGTGTAGAAATAATCGTATCTCGTGCCCTCGTTTCCCGGCTGGCGGAGCTCAAAGCTTATCGAGCAGTCATACACGGTGTTATAATAATCAGCGTCCATGATCAGCCACACTCTGCAGAGAGTGCCGTCGTCTATATCCGGAAGTATGCACTCGCTATACAGCTCATAGGCCTCCTCCGGCGTGAGATTCAGGTTCTCCATATAGTAATTGTAGTCGGGATCTCCCGCGGCAGCGGGGTCGCGGTAGCTGACGTAGGCATAGCTCAGAGTCTCCGGCGTTACCGGCACCTGCGTCCGCTTGCGGTAATATATGGCCTCCTGGCAGTTGAGCAGCTGCTCATACGCCTCAATATCCTCTGCCGGCGTACAGAAATTATATACACGTTTGAGTGTTCCGCCGTTCTTGAGCTCGTATTCGACTTCGAGGGTCACAACTCCGGCGACACTGTTTATATATTCGCCGCTTCGGAAACCGGCCTCGTTGAGTTTCTTATGGGAAACGATCTGGCTGTGCAGTGCGATGGTCCTTTCGACGTTGTCCTTTTCCGCCAGCTTTATCTCTTCGCTCACGCCGTTGACAGTCACGGAAACAACTTCGTCCGACGAGGGGAGCCTGCGCTCATAGCCCGTCAGGTCGAACTCTCCGGCGCAGACAAGCGCGGACAGCACAACGGCAAACGCCGAAAAGCCCGCAAAGGCTTTGCCCTTCCAGACATGGAAGGTCTTGTTTATCATCATCTCCGCCGCAAAATAGCAGATGAACCCGCCAAGCAGCATCAGCACAAGCAGCTCCCAGGCACTGCCGTCCGAGTAATAGCTGTCCTTCAGCATATTGTGGGCACAGACACCGAGGACCAGCGCGCCGCCGAGAGCAAAGCAGTATTTGAACACCGGCTTGAGTATCCTGACGGACACAACGTCGCCCGCGGCCTCCATCCGGCGGTGCTTATACAGCAGCATGCCGAGCACGATCAGAACAGCGCCGACGGCAAGATACACGAGCATACCGGTCCATCCGGAAAAATCCGCCTGTGAATACTGCATTATCCAGATACCGTCCGCGTTGACCAGTTCCGGCACATTGACCTGCATATTGCCGGCCATATAAACCAGCGGAGACAGCGCCGTCAGAACATACTTTCCCGTGTTTGCGCCATAGATGAACACACAGAACGCGCGGCCGACCACATATTCCAGCACGGCCGCCAGAAAGTTGAAAACGACATACGCCGCCGGCAGCACTATGATATGTCCGGTAAGCTGTGCGCTGAAAGCGGCAATGCCGAAGAACAGGACCAGCTGCATGCTCACGAGAGCCAGCCAGACAAGAAGCGGCATTACATTCACGGCGCCGTAGCTCGCCTCAACGCAGAGTGCCGCGGCAAAAACGACTATGTTCACGGCAAGCAGCGGAACGAGTCCCGCCAGCGACTGTGCAAAATACAGCTTCCCGCGGTTGATCGGCAATACGGCCATCGCTCCCGCGGAACGGGCGCTGTACATGAACGAAAACACGCACATCGCAGCAGCGATTGCTGCGAAAAAACTGATGAAGGGCCCTGTTTCCGCCGCGGCGTTCATCACGAACTGGACAGTCACGGAATCTGTCTGTCCGTAAGACAAGACCTCCCAGTTTCTGGTCAACCCGGAGGCTATGCCTCCGCAGAGAACGACTACCCATGCCGCGAGATAGGCCGTCCAGACGGGCCAGGAGCGCTTGACGGCGCTCAAAAACAGCGTCTTAAAGCACGATGTCCCTGACTTCACTGTCCGCCCCCCCCAACTCGTAAATAAAAATTTCCTCAAGCGTCAGCGGAAGCAGATCCATGAACAGCGGGTGTGCCCGCATCAGCTTCTGCTCTGCCTCGCCGCTGTCGCCGCGCAGTATCAGCATGTGCAGCCGCCCGGTCGTCGTCTCATGCAGGATGTTCATATCCTCCGGCAGCTTTTCTCCCTCCGGCAGAGCGATCTGGACCTTGACGATGTTCTCCTGAAGCTCTTCAAGGCTTCTCTGGAGAAGCATTTTGCCCCCCTTCATGATACCGACCTGGTCACAGACATCCTCCAGCTCGCGCAGATTGTGAGAAGAGACGATGACGGTCGTTCCGTTCTCGGCAACGTCCTCCATTATAAGACTCCACATTCTGCGGCGCATCACGGGGTCAAGTCCGTCCACCGGCTCATCCAGCACCAGAAGCTCCGGCCGCATCGACAGGCACAGGCGGAAAGCCGCCTGCTTCTGCATACCCTTTGACAGGCGGCGCATCTGACGCCTGTCGTCGAAGTCAAAGTCCTCTCCGAGCTTCTCGAACCGGTCCTTGTCGAATTTCGGGTATATCCCCGCGTAGTATTTCATCATGTCGCGCAGAGTTGCCTGCGTGAACCAGAAAATATCGTCCGGAATATAGGCTATGCTCCTTTTGATCTCTTCGTTTTCATAGACCGGCTCTCCGTTTACAAGTATGTCCCCCTCGTCCTGACGGTAAATGCCGGTTATATGGCGCAGTATCGTGCTCTTACCCGCGCCGTTGGGCCCAACAAGTCCATAGATCGAGCCGCGCGGGACGTACATATCCAGTCCATCGAGCGCAGAGAACCCGTCAAAGCTTTTTTTAACTCCGACAGCATCAACCATCCTGCTCTCCTCCTTCTGTCAGCCTGATACAAAGTTCTTCCCTCGTTGCCCCAAGAAACTCAAGCTCGCTTGCAACCGCATCAAACTGCTTCAGCAGTTCTCGCTTGCGGCTCTCGTCCACCTCGTCGCGGCGGGCAACAAAGCTCCCCTTGCCTGACACGGAATAGATATATCCCTCGCTCTCAAGCTCCCGGTATGCGCGCTGGATCGTGTTCGGGTTGATCGCAAGGCGTCCTGCCAGTTCGCGCACCGAAGGCAGCTTTTCCTCCGGGACCATCGCCCCGGAGATCACAAGGCGGCGGACGCTGTCCATTATCTGTTCATAAATCGGCCGGGGGTCTCTGTAATTTATGCTTATCATAATATCATTCTCCCGGTATTGCGTATTAATCATTCTAATACAGTTATTTTATTATCGGGAGACGGCTTTGTCAATAGCAATTTCGCCGCCGTTCCGCCACGGGGCGAAAACACTGTTTTTTTGACGGTTCCGGACGGCAAACTGTTCCCGTTTAATGCCATCGGCTGACAAAAAAATAAAAATACAGGCGCACTGTGTCATTTCCAGTGCGCCTGTTCTGTTAAAAACCGGCAATGTGTTCCGGCTCATGCGTTACGTCTTACCAACCGTAATCGCCGGGATCGGACCAGGGATCGTAGTCGTCGTAGTAATCATAGTAATCGTCATCATAGTCCCATCCCCAGTCGTTGGACTCGTAATACTGGTCGCCGTCGATGTAATAATCGTCGCCATAGCCGATGAAAACATCCTCATATCCGTTCCAGTACCAGACGTCGCCGTCCTCGTCATACCAGTAATATGTATCGCCGTAATCGCCCGTGTCGCTCCAGTGTCCGCCGGCAGCGTCGCCGCTTGCCGTCTTTGGCGCCGTGCTCCAGTCTCCGCCGAACGTCGCTGTGTCGAGCATATTGCAGGCCAGATCATAATAATTCTGGATTCGGTTTTCAAGGCTTATGATATTTGCAACGAGAGCATATCCTCCGGGTCCGGCATAGCGCAGAATAAA
>CAKSWM010000015.1 GCA_934511545.1 uncultured Oscillospiraceae bacterium
GAAGTTGTTGCAGCCGTCCTGTATCTTGAGCATCGCGCGCGTGCGGTGTTCCACAGCTCCGGCGGGAAGCGGCTCAAAATAGCGGCGCTTGAAAGGGTCGTCGATGCTGACGACGGAGCTGTGACGTTCGCGCAGAAGCTCTTCCAGCGCGGATACAAGCCCGTGCTTGTCTCCGCTGCCGAAAACGATATCCGCGCCGAGTGATCTTATCTCGTCCGGCTCGACCTGCGAAAAGCAGCCGCAGACAGCGACTGCGGCGCCCGGATTTTCGTTTTTCATTCTGCGTATCGCCTGGCGGGATTTTCGCCCGCTCTCCGCGGTAACTGCGCAGGTGTTAATGATAACAACGTCTGCATCTCCATCCGCAGCGGGGGAGAACCCGCGCTCGGTGAGAAGTTTTTCCAGGGCGGCGGTCTCGTATTGGTTGACTTTGCAGCCCAGCGTGGTTATGGCATACTTCATAGAATACATTTCCTTTTGGTGTTGACAAAAAAGCCGCAGAGCTTGATAATTGGCTCTGGACAAATCAAACGGAGTTGATAGCTTTGATATATTTTGATAATGCCGCGACGACACAGGTATGTCCTGAGGCGGCGCAGGCTGCGATGAGAGCGATGACGGAGCTTTACGGAAATCCGTCTTCCGGACATGTCCTCGGACGCAGGGCGAAAGAAGAGCTCAAAAATGCGCGGGCACAGATAGCAAAGGACATCGGCGCGGCCAAACCCACGGAGATAGTGTTCACATCATGCGGCTCCGAGAGTGACAATTGGGCGCTCATTTCCGGCGCGGAAAAAAACCGCAGGGCCGGCCGGCATATAATCAGCTCGCTCGTCGAGCATGACGCAGTGCTCAAAACGCTGGACAGACTCGAGCATGACGGATGGGAGGTAACGCGCCTGTCTCCGGAGCCGGACGGCAGTATTTCCGTTGAAAAGGTGGCTCGGGCGCTCCGCCCGGATACGGCGCTTGTTTCCCTTATGATGGTGAACAACCAAACGGGAGCCGTGACGGATATCGCGGGCATTGCAAAGGCGATAAAGGCGGCAGGTTCCCCGGCTTTGCTGCATACGGACGCGGTCCAGGGGTATATGAAGGTGCCATTTTCCGCCAGGAGCCTTGGCGCGGATATGATCTCTGTAAGCGGTCATAAAATACACGCGCCCAAAGGCATAGGCGCGCTGTATATCAGGGACGGGCTGAATCTCGCGCCGATGATCCTCGGCGGAGGGCAGGAGGAGGGCCGCCGCTCCGGGACGGAGCCCATGCCGCAGATATGCGCGTTTGCAGCGGCCTCTGCCGCGGCCGCCGCAGCAATGCCGGAGGCGCTGACGCGGATGGCGCAGATAAGGCAGCATGTGATAAACCGTGTTACGGATGAAATACCGGACAGCGTCGTCATCGGCGGCGGCGCGGGACATATTCTCTGCATTTCGCTGCCCGGATACAGGAGCGAGGTGCTGCTGAACTTTCTTGACAGCCGCGGCATATGCATTTCGCGCGGCTCCGCCTGCAAGAGGGGCCGGCGCAGTCATGTGCTGACGGCAATGAACCTCAGCCCCCGCGTGATAGACGGCGCGATAAGGATAAGCTTTTCGCGCGGCAGCACGCTCGATGAGGCTGATACATTCTGTGACGAATTAGCGCTTGCGGCCAAAAATCTTTTTACCGCTCTTTGACCCGGAACCGGTACCATTGCTGTCTCCCTCGGTGTTTTCACCGTCGGAGGCGGCGCTTTTTTCGTTTTCGGCGGTCATTGCCACCATTTCGCCGGTGTTGGGATCGATGTAATCCAGACCGTCATAATCCGAGGCGTTGGTTGACAATCCACGGCGCGCGAGGGCGGAGTCCACAAGGTAATGTATGCCCGCGAGAATTACGGTCATGACAGGAACACCGATCACCATGCCGATAAAGCCGAACAGTCCTCCGCCGACGATTATGGCAAACATGATCCAGAAGCCCTTGATGCCGACGGCGTAGCCAAGCATCTAGGGGCCGAGGATATTGCCGTCGAACTGCTGAAGAATGATGATAAAGACAACGAATATAAGACATTTGACGGGGTCATCCATCAGGATCAGAAATGCGGAGGGAACGGCTCCGATAAACGGGCCGAAAAAGGGAATAATATTCGTGACCCCGACGATCACGCTCACGAGAACGACATAGGGCATTCCAAGTATGGCACAGCCGATGTAGCACATAACGCCGATAATGAGACTGTCGATCAGCTTGCCTGAGATAAAGCCCATAAAAGCGTTGTCGGCGTAACGGACGGCCTTGAGTATACGCAGAGCTTTTCCCGGGGAGACCATGCTGTAAAGTATCTTTTTGCAGCCGGAAACGAACTTTTCCTTGTTGTACATCAGGTACAGGGAAACAACGAGGCCGATAAGGATATTGAGTACCGCGCGCACGACTTTGTAAACGCCGGTCGTGACGTTTGTGAGTATGCTTTCCATCTGCGGGAGGATGGAGTCCGTGAACCATTTTGTCAGAGAGTCGGAAACGGAGCCGAGAACGGAGACGGTCATGTCCTCCAGTTCCGGCGTGCTGCTGAGTGTCCTTTCGACCCAGTCCACAACGGTCGTAGCATAGCCGGGGATATTGACAACGAGCGTTTCAAGGCTCTCATATACCTGGGGAAGCAGCATCCAGAGCAGCGCGACAACGACGATGACGAGAAGGATAAGCGCAAAGGCGGACGCGGCGGCGCGCGAGACCTTAGGCGCATTTTCCGGCTTCTTTTTGCACAGTTTTATACTGACGGGGTCAAAAACCAGTCTTTGAAAGAATTTAAGAACGGGCTGGAGCAGGTATGCGATAACGCAGCCCCAGATTATCGGACTGAGTGTGTTCAGCAGCTGAGAGATCGCTTTCCTGATGCCCGGCAGATGCTGAAGAAGCATGAAAAACAGTATCGAGCCGATGATAACGAAAAGGGCGGTAAGCCCCCAGCACAGATACTTTTTGTCGTCAAACAGATGCTTCAATTTATCCCGCCTTTCCGATCGGTTATACAAATAATATAACGCGGTCTGTTCCCCTCGTCAAGTAATAACAAAACTGATGTTTGTTCACATAAAATTCGCAATTAAGTTTATATAAATCTATTGACAAAATATAAGCACGGTGGTAATATAATGCCATGAACGGGAGGAATGAAAATATGAACAAAAACATGTATCCGCTGATGCTTTCTGACGACGTGGTCGCCGCGATCGACAGACTGGCGTATGAGAACGGAACGAACCGTTCAAATATGGTCAACCAGATACTGGCTGAGTATGTTTCCTACACAACGCCTGAAATGCGCATGCATGGCATTTTTTCAAACGTAGAAAAGCACCTGTCCGGTCGTGACAGTTTTCAGATACTTCTTCAGAATTCCGGCAGCGTGTTTTCCCTGCGTTCGGCGCTCGCTTTCAAATATAATCCAAACGTGCGATACACCGTGGAGCTGTACAGGAGCTTCCGCGGCGACGCTTTCGGCGAGCTCAGGGTAAGCTTGAGGACGCAGAACGCAAACCTTATCCTCTATCTGACGCAGTTCTACAAACTCTGGATAAAGCTCGAGAGCGCGTATAATCCCCGCTGTGAGTATATTCTTGACGGCGGCAAGCTGACACGTAAGCTCAAGCTTGACGCGGACGATGCGCAGAGGCTGAATGAGGATGGTATCGGCGAACTGATAGCGGGCTTTATAACGTACTTTGACAGAGCAATGAAAGCCTTCTTCTATAATCTGGACGATGCAAAGGCTGCGCTTGAGCAGACGGAAAAGCTGGTCCGGGAATACCACCGCAGTGCGGCGGCTTTCATCTGATCCATGGGAGGTTAAGAATATGAACGTACAGAAACTTACACAGAAAAGTTTGGAAGCCGTGCAGTCGGCTCAGACAATAGCGATAGAAAACGGTAATCAGGAGCTCCGCCAGGAGCATCTGCTGCTTGCGCTTCTGAAGCAGCAGGACGGACTTATCCCGCAGCTCATGGATGCGATGGGAGCTTCCGCGGATGCGATGGACAGGGAGCTTGAAGCGGAGATAGGCAGAATGCCGAAGGTCTCCGGTTCCGGCGCGGGAAATGTATATCTGTCCCGCGACCTCGAGCAGGCTCTTACAGCCGCGGAGAAAGCGGCCAACGGAATGACGGACGAATATGTCTCTGTCGAGCACATCATGATGGGGCTGATCGACAAAGCCAATGATACGCTGAAAAGGCTTTTCCGCACTCATAATATTACCAAGGACGGCTTCATGACCGCGCTGCGCTCCGTGCGCGGAAATCAGCGCGTAACAAGCGACGATCCGGAGAATACCTACAATGTGCTGAAGAAATACGGCCAGGATCTGACGGAACTCGCACGCAGCCAGAAGCTCGACCCCGTTATCGGGCGTGACGACGAGATAAGGAATGTTATACGCATCCTGTCCCGTAAAACCAAGAACAACCCCTGCCTGATCGGCGAGCCGGGCGTCGGCAAGACCGCGATAGCGGAGGGACTCGCAATGCGTATCGTTCGCGGCGATGTTCCGGATAACCTGAAGGACAGAATGCTGTTTTCGCTGGATATGGGCAGTCTTGTCGCTGGCGCAAAATTCCGCGGCGAGTTTGAAGAGAGGCTAAAGGCCGTGCTCAACGAGGTCAAGGAATCTGAAGGCAAGATAATCCTCTTCATCGATGAGCTGCACACCATCGTGGGCGCCGGCAAAACAGACGGCGCGATGGATGCGGGCAATCTGCTCAAGCCCATGCTGGCGCGCGGCGAGCTGCACTGCATCGGTGCGACAACGCTTAATGAATATCGCCAGTATATCGAAAAGGACGCGGCTCTTGAGCGCCGCTTCCAGCCGGTAATGGTGAATGAACCCAGCGTTGAGGACACGATATCCATCCTGCGCGGACTCAAGGATAGGTATGAGGTATACCACGGCGTCAAGATCCAGGACCAGGCGCTGATAGCGGCGGCAACGCTCTCGAACAGATATATATCCGACCGTTTCCTGCCGGATAAGGCAATAGACCTTGTGGACGAGGCCTGCGCCATGATAAAGACGGAGCTTGACTCGATGCCGACAGAGATGGACGAAGTGTCCAGAAAGATAATGCAGCTCGAGATCGAGGAGACCGCTCTCAAGAAAGAGCCGGATAAGCTCTCACAGGAGCACCTCAAGCATATACAGGAGGAGCTTTACAATCTGCGCGACGAGTTCTCCGCGATGAAGGCCCGCTGGGAAAATGAAAAGAACTCGATCGGTAAGGCTCAGAAGATAAGGGAGGAGATCGACTCCGTAAACTCCCAGATCGAGATTGCCCAGAACAATTATGACCTCGGCAAGGCCTCGGAACTCAAATACGGCCGTCTGCCGCAGCTCCAGAAGGAACTGGAGGAGGCCGAGCGGGACGCCGACCTCGGAAAGCACACGCTTCTGCGCGACCGCGTTACGGAGGAGGAAATCGCACGTATCGTCGGCCGCTGGACCGGTATCCCTGTGTCGAAGCTGATGGAGGGCGAGCGTGAGAAGCTGCTTCATCTTGACGATACGCTGCATGAGCGCGTCATCGGCCAGGATGAGGCCGTTGAGAAAGTGACAGACGCCATATTGCGTTCGCGTGCCGGCATACAGGATCCGAAGCGCCCGATAGGCTCGTTCCTGTTCCTCGGCCCGACCGGCGTCGGAAAGACGGAGCTTGCAAAGGCTCTGGCGCAGGCGCTGTTCGATGACGAGAGCGCAATGGTGAGGATCGACATGAGCGAATATATGGAGAAATACTCTGTCTCCCGCCTGATCGGTGCGCCTCCGGGATATGTCGGATATGACGTGGGCGGCCAGCTGACCGAGGCTGTGCGCCGTAAGCCCTATGCGGTGGTGCTCTTTGACGAGATCGAAAAGGCGCATCCGGATGTTTTCAACGTCCTGCTCCAAGTGCTGGATGACGGCCGCATAACCGACAGCCAGGGCAGAACGATCGATTTCAAGAACACGATAATCATCCTCACCTCCAACCTTGGCAGCGATATAATACTCGACGGCATAACGGAAAACGGCGAGATCAGCCAGGAGGCAAGGTCGGGCGTCGATGCGCTGCTCAAGCGCAGCTTCCGTCCCGAATTCCTCAACCGTCTGGACGAGATCGTCTTCTACAAGCCGCTGACCCGCGAGAACGTGGAGGCTATATTCACGCTCCAGCTGCGTGACCTTCAGAAGCGTCTTGAGGACCGCCAGCTTCGTCTGCGCGTAACGGACGCCGCGCGCGAGAATATAATCACGAACGGCTATGATCCCATCTACGGCGCGAGACCGCTCAAGCGCTATTTGCAGTCCAAGGTCGAGACCCTTGTTGCACGTAAGATAATCCGTGACGATCCGGAACCCGATACCGAGATCGTTATAGACGTTGTCAACGGTGAGCTGACAGCCGAGTAAAACTTCCTTAAAAGTCCCGGGACGAAAGGTTCCGGGCAAACAGAAACGGTCCGCAGAACCGCCCCAAAGCGGTTCTGCGGACTGTTTTTTTGCGTCCGGGCGCTGAACAGGACGGAGCTTCGGATTTGAGTAGACGGGTGGGGAAGCCTGTGCTATGATATAAGCAGCAAAAAGAGATATTCGGAAAGGAAGATGGAAATGGAAAAACCGAAGAGACTGTTGAGCATGCTGCTTGTCTGCTGCATGGTGCTGGTGCTGCTGCCGGCAACGGCCGCAGCCGATAACAGCGGCTGGCGACAGGCATATCTGCGGTTCATGGAAGATGATACGGCAAATGACGTCCACTTGCGTGACGGAGCCATGTATCAGCTGCTTTATATCGATGGCGACGCCGTTCCCGAGCTGTGGATAGATTACGGCGTTACGGCCGCGGGCGGGAAGATCTGCACATTTGACGGCAAAAAGGTCAATTGCTATTCCCTATGGTCATACGGGGAGTTTATGTATATCGAGAAGGAAGGCCTGTTCTGTACTTCCGGCGGACACATGGACAACTATTGGGACGAGGTCGTCCGGCTTGAGAACGGGGCATTCACGACCGCGGCCAGGGGAGAGTGGGAAGTTCACTCCTGGGACGGCCCCGTAATCTCTTATACATGGAACGGGGAAAGCGTTTCCGAGGAGCAGTATGCAATTAATCTTGACGAGGCCTTCCTCAGCCTCTCCTGGACAGGCGTCGCAACCAATAGTTCATATAACTATGTGGATATGTATGAGCTGCTCAGCCGGGAGCAGGATCCCGCCGGCAGGGAAATAAGCATTGCCGCGGATACATTGCCGTTCAAAAACCCCACCGGATTAGGCGGCGAGAAATACTGGTCGTTCTGGTTCCCGACGCTCGAGGCAAATAAGCTCAGCGAATGTGCCGGGGCGTCAAAGGACGGTCTCTGCTTTGGAATGGTCCTGGCGTCCATGATACTGAATTCCGAAAGTCAGTCACCCTCGGACTTCTCCGCATCGTGCGTCAGCGAAATACAGAAGACAAGCAGATCCAAGCTGCTCGGCATGTCCGCGCTGGAATATATCCGCTATCTGTTCCCCATACAGATAGCTCAGAATATAGCTGAGCTACGCAACAGAAACGCGGACGATCTGAACGGACTGTATAACGCCGTAAAGGAATTTGAAAAAGGAAACAACGACGGCGTTGAAATAGCTGTCAATGGTATGTACTGGTTCAAGAACGCAGCACATTCGCTGTGGGGCGTCCGCACGATCGACGAAGCCGAATGCAGCAAGATCGTTGTTTATGACTGCAACCATCCCAAAGAGGAAAGGTATATTACGCTCAGAAAAAATGCGGACGGGGAATTTACTTCCTGGAGCTATGATCTTGGACTTCTTGGCGCGTCGGCCTGGGGAACCGGAAAAAGCAACGCCAAAATCAGATACTGTCCGTTTGATGAAGCAGTGTTTGACTACTGGCTGGACACGCTGCGCGGGATGAGCACAGTCGGCAGGGGCGACTTCGGCGATAACAGATATCTGGCCGCTCTTTCGGACGGCGTGACTGCGGCGGGCGCTATGGACCGGATAGACATATGCGGCGTTGTAGAGAAAACCGAAGCGGAGGCGGCTCAGAGTCCGGCAGAGACGCTGTATTGGACCGACGACAGTTCGCTCTCGGTTTCCGGCAGCGGCGGTTTCAGCGTCGGTCTGTTCGGCGCAGAATCGGCGATAGAAGTCAGTTCTGATAAGGCCAAAAATGCTGTGCTGGCTCTGGATAACGCAGGGGGAGACAGCGTTCGGATACAGACCTCGCCGGAGGACGAGCTGAAGGCCGTTTTCTCGTCGGATGATTCCGGCAAGGCTCAGACATATATCCAAGTCGCGGGCCGGACCGGAAAGTCGGTCATCGACGCCTCGAAAAACAGCGGCGGCGCCGTTGAGATCGGCGGTATGTCCGGTTTTGCCGTGACTGTCAGACGTGAGACCGTCTATGCAGACGGCAGCAAAAAAATAACTTACAGCACGGGCTGCATTGCCGAAAGTCTGGAACCGGATTACAATTACAGCATCACAGCGGACGAAAAAGACGGAGAAATAACCGTCCGCGAGGATACGGACGGAGACGGAGTATATGACACGGCAGTAAAGACTTCTCCAATGATCGATTTCACTGATGTGCTGCCGTCGGCGTATTATTATGACGCCGTTATATGGGCCGTCGAGAACGGGATAACCTCGGGAACGAGCAGCACCACTTTCAGCCCCGACGCTTCCTGCACCCGTGCGCAGGCGGTGACCTTCCTGTGGCGCGCCGCGGGGTCGCCCAGGCCGGTTTCCGCAGCCAACAGGTTCACCGATATAAGATCCGGCGAATACTATTATGACGCCGTGCTGTGGGCAGTCGAACAGGGCATCACCAGCGGGAGCTCAGACAGTACTTTCAGCCCGAACGCGGCATGCAGCCGCGGTCAGATCGTGACCTTCCTTTACCGGGCGGCGGGGTCCCCTGCGGCAGCGGGCAAGGCGTTTTCGGATGTGCCCGATAATGCCTATTATGCCTCCGCCGTCAGATGGGCGGTGGCTCAGGGCATCACCAGCGGAACGAGCGCTGCGACCTTTGCCCCGAACGCTGACTGTACCCGCGGTCAGATAGTGACGTTCCTCTACCGGGCGAAGAAATGACCCGCGGAAAAACAGAATACTGATACGGACAGCCCCGGCATATAAACGCCGGGGCTGTAACTGTTTTTGCGGTCCCTATGCGATTTCAAAACCATTGTTTACAAATCAGCAACAAAAAATTACACAAAATTTGCCGGTTTCCTTGCCTTGCGTCGAAAATTGTGGTATTTTAGTATCGAAAAGAACAATTGATGACGGTATTTTCTGAGCAAGGAGAAAAAATGATTACAAAAGGTAAGAAAATATTTGCCGCATTGGTTTTTTGTGCCATGATCCCGGTGCTTTTGTCTGCTGCGGTTTTTGCGGCGTCCGACGGCTGGGCGGAGCCCGGCAACAGCTCTCTCAACATAATAAACGGAGGCGTGATGCTGACGCAGGACGGCGTTTTCTACTATTCGGAAAACGGCATCTGGCGTGAGACTGCCTCAGGCACTGTGAAGATATCTGGCGACGAGGGGAAAAACCTCAATCTCGCCGGGGGGGAACTGTGGTATACGCTTGAGGACGGCACTGTTTGCAATATGCCCGAGAGCGGAGGGGAAAGCAGGACCGTTTTTTCCTTCGGGAAACATATAAAGCAGCTCTATGTCATCGGCGATACGCTGCGGTTCATATCCGGCGGCGAATGCTATTATTACGATCTGAACACAGGCATATGTGAGCGCAGATACTCGGCGTCGGACGCTGTGGCTCTTATCCCGACGCAGTACGGCGACGTGTTTCTCTGCGGAGAAGTGTTTGACTACGACCTCTATGCGGGGGACAGCCTTCTTCTGACGGGCGTTACCGGGGCATACTCCGACAGCGGATATCTTGCCGTCAACATGAACGGAGAGAATTATCAGATCGGGCTTGAGCACCTGTTTTCAGGGTTCAGCACGGACTCTGACATGGAGCCGTTCAACATTCACGGCGGCAAGAGCGTTGCCGCGCTGCTGAGCTGTGATGACGGCGGATGCGCCGTCTGCGATGCAAACGCGGCGGAATACAGCGCGCTGCTGATGGATGAGGGCGACGGCGAAGAAATAACGGAGCCCGAGCCGGAAGAGCCGCTGATACCTGTCGTTTCGGACGGTCAGCGCAACATCGTAAAACGCGCGCGCCAGCTACACGAGATCGCGTGGACGCCGCTCGCGGACAGGACCCAGTGGGGCTATCGCGGCGTTTTTCCCGCGGGAGTCACCGTCAGCGGCATTGCCTATGGCCAGCCGGTAAACAATGGAGGCTATGTCGGCTATAACATCTCTCTTGACGATTATGCCGCCGCCGTGGCGGACAACACCAGCAAGTTCTATTCCGGATATTCGACCTATAACAAAATAGCGCCCTATTATTCCTGCGATTGCAGCGGCTTTGTCTCCTATTCATGGGGACTGGTCGTCCGTCACACGACATATAACTGGGCCGCGATCGCGACAAAGGTCAGTGATCAGAGCATTTACAGCCTTCAGGTCGGCGATGCGCTCAACCATTCCACCAGCCATATCGTGCTTGTTGCGGACGTCGGCTATAACGACGAGGGAGAGGTCATAAGCGCAACGATAATGGAGCAGACGCCCGTAAAGACCAAACTCACGACTTACGGCAGCGGCGGGCAGTATCCGCTCTCGCGCATACAGTCGTATTACCTCAGCGGCGGCTATGCGCTCTACCGTTATGAGGATCGCGACAATGTTGTTTATACCCATTCCTGCGCCGTCCCCATCGACGGAGATTATTGCGCCAACTGCAAGAACGCCGTTCCCGGCATAAGCGTCTCAGCCGCCATCGGCTCCAAGACCGCCGTACTCAGTCATACAGGCAGTGGAGTTACGATCTATTATACACTCGACGGCACTGAGCCGACGACATCGAGCCGCGTATATTCCGGACCGATCACCGTCACATCCACAACGACTCTCAAGGCGAAGGCTGTCGGCGGACAGTTCAGCGACGGAAATGTGCTTACATACAGGATAAGCATACCTCCGGTGGAAACTCCGAAAGCAAGCGTTGCAAGCGGCCTTTCAAACGGCGAATACATCCAGAAGGGCGGCAAGGTGGCTCTCTCGAGCGCAACGAGCGGAGCGACGCTTTATTACACGACGGACGGTTCCGACCCGACGGTAAACAGCACAAAGTATACCGGTCCCATAACGATAAACGAGAACACTACCATAAAGGTGTTCGGTCAGGCGCCCGGCTGCACCGACAGCGCGACAGCGGTCATAAGCTATAAGATAGGCGCGGTATACACGATAACGGCCTCTGCCGGCAGCGGAGGAACGGTGACCCCGTCCGGTGCGGAAAGCGTTATCCAGACCGGGAGCAAGACCTATACGATAAAGCCGAACTCCGGCTATGCCATCGAAAACGTCGTTGTCGACGGTGTGAGCCAGGGCAAAATTTCAAGCTATACCTTCTCCGACGTGAACGCGAATCACACGATCAGCGCAAGCTTTATCGTCAGCACGACGATACCGTTCACGGACGTATCGACGGGCGCATGGTATTATAACGCCGTGTGCTATGCTTACGGCAGCAACCTGTTCAACGGCACCAGCGCGACTACCTTCTCGCCCGAGAACACGATGACGCGCGGCATGTTCATAACCGTTCTGGGACGCATGGCGGGCGTGGAGGAGTTTACCTCCGATGTCGGTGTCCTGACCGGCAGCGACGTTCGTATGCGTTCCGAACCCAACACGAACTGCACCGTCGTTGCAATGACGAGAAAATACGATGCGGTCAAAGTGCTGGGAAGCACGAGCTCCGGCGGGTATACATGGTACAACGTCAGCTACGGCGGCAAGACCGGCTATATACGGGGAGACCTGCTTTCCGTGTACAGCGGCGGTCTCTCCGATCTGAAGAGCGGACAGTATTACACGGGCTATGTCCAGTGGGCATACCAGACCGGCATACTCAGCGGAATGGCGTCCACGTCTATCTCGGCGGACAGCAGCATAACGCGCGAGGAGATGGCGCTGCTGCTTTATAACTATGCCGCCAGATATGGCATAAATCTGCCCAAGACAAACGCCGCGCAGAGCTTCACGGACAGCTGGAACATTTCCGCCGCCGCGTCCGCCGCGGTAACGGCGCTCCAGCAGGCTGGCGTTATAAACGGTATGGGCGACGGGACCTTTGCGCCGAAGAACACCGCGACCCGCGGACAGGTTGCAAAGATCTTTATGGAGTTCAAAAACATTTCCTGAATGATGATAACGGATCTGCCGGAAAAGCCTTCTGCGCTTTTCAGGCAGACTGCATGACCTCCCTTTTTTCAGGGAGGTCATTGCTTTTTTTCGGAAATGGTGTAGAATAAGAAAAAAACTATGAATTGGAGATATAAACATGACAGAACGCAGATGGGTGTTCAGCGAGGATAAAAAGGTCGCGCTGAACGGTTATTTTGGTGATACCGGCAGCAGCACAGAGCCGATGCCCGCGGTCGTCGTATTGCCCGGCGGAGGATATATCGGCATTGCCGAACCGGAGGGAGCGCCCGTGGCGCGCTGGTTTGCGCAGAACGGCTTCCATGCTTTTGTGATGGAATATTCAACAGCCTATGGCGAGTTCGGCAGGACCGAGGGGGAGATGAACCCCAATGCGCTGTTTCCGGGACCTGCTTATGATCTTGCATCTGCCCTTGTAATGATCCGCGAAAACGCGAAGGAGTGGAACATTGACGAGAACCGCATTGCGCTGTGCGGCTTTTCTGCCGGCGGGCATCTGGCGGCATATTTCGGCAACAACTGGATAGAACTTGCGAAGGACTGCGAGGTCCCGGCGCGTATGCTCAAGCCGAATGCAGATATCCTGTGCTATGCGGCGACGGACATGACCAGAGATGCTTCAAGCTTTATGGAAAAGCAGATGTATACCGCAATATTCGGGACCGACAGCCCCAGCGAGGATGAGCGCAAGGCGCTCACGCCGAGATATAACGTCAATGTAAACACGCCGCCGACTTTCATGTGGCACTCCGCGGCGGACACGGCGGTCCCGGCCGTGGACTCGATGACCTTTGCCGCGGCGCTGGCAAACGAGCGCATACATTACGCGCTGCATATATTCGACAAGGGCGCGCATGCCGACGCACTGTCCGAAGGGCTGCCCGCGCAGATATGGCC
>CAKSWM010000016.1 GCA_934511545.1 uncultured Oscillospiraceae bacterium
GTGCCTCGGCCGCAGGGGCTCCGCGCAGGATGCTCATGATACCTGCGGTGAAAACATCCAGTCCGGTTATCATGACGGCAAGCTGGATTATCAGGCACATGACGGCGCATGCGCTGACGCTGCTGCCGAGCGCGCCCGCGAGCGGGAGCGAGGAGCCGTATGCAAACGTGATGTATACAAGCAGCGCGGTCAATGCAAAGGCTATGCGGGTGCGGAAGCGGAAGGTCTTTGCCTGCGCGCCGTAAAAGCGCGAGGCCTTTTCCGCCGGCATCTCCGGAAACTCGTTGTCCTCGTCCTCTCCGGGCTGCTGCCCGGCGGAGCTCTGTGCGCGCTGTTTTCCGGCGGCGAGGGCGCCGATAAGCCCGAGGATAGGCGCGAGAAAGTTTTCGCCGCGTCCGCGCTGCGGGATAAGGTGGCTGTATTTGTTTTTCGTGTCGGAAGCGATGTCCGTCAGGGCGGGCCTCCGGCTGTTTTCCCGTTCCTCGCCGGCATTGGAGTCCGACTCATAGCCGGCGGAGGCATATTCCTCTTCCCCGTCCGCGTTTATTTCGTCCGAGGTGAACAGAGGCTCCGGTTTGGACTCGATATCGGGCTCCGGTTCGGGTTCAGGCTCGGATTCTGGAACGCCGGGAGTCTCCGGCTCGGGGTCCGGCGCGAACACCGGATCATCCGACGAGAACGACGCAGCGGCGACCTCTTTGGCCGCCTCGATGACGATACCGCGGCTCCGTGAAGCTTTTTCGTCCTCTCCGTTCAGAATGGACTCCGTCCTGTATTCGGCAAGGATAGATTCAAGACTGAAATCTTCGCCTGACAGGTCGAATTTATTGCTGTCGAATTCAGACATTTTTATGACTCCCTGCTCCGTTGACGAAGCGCTTCATAGATCACGATCGCGGCGGAGGCCGACGCATTGAGAGAGGATATCCTCCCGCGCATCGGGATGCTGACCAGAAAGTCGCAGTTTTCCGCAACGAGGCGGCCCATACCGTCGCCCTCGGAACCGATCACAAGGCACATCGGGCCGCGAAAATCGGTTTGCCACAGACTGCTTGTACCGTCGGCCGCCGTGCCGTAGACCCAGAGCCCGGCGTCCTTCAGCTCGCGTATCGCGGCTGTGAGGTTGGCCACCCGCGCAACGGGCATATGCTCGGCGGCTCCGGCGCTGGCCTTGTCCACTATTGAGGTCAGGCCCGCGCTGCGGCGTTTAGGGATGATGATGCCGTGAACTCCCGCGCACTCGGCAGTCCTTATGACAGCGCCGAGATTGTGGGGATCGCTTATCTCGTCACAGACGATGACAAAGGGGGGCTCGCCGCGCTCCTGCGCGATCGCAAGGATATCTGCGACAGAGCAGTATTCGCGCACGGCGGCCAGAGCTACCACGCCCTGGTGTGCGCCCGTTGCGCTCATGCCGTCGAGCTTGCGGCGGTCCGCCTCCACGACGACGACGCCCATGCCGCGCGCGGTGGAAGCGATGTGGCCCAATGTTTTGTCAACGTCGCCTTTGGCTATATATATCTTATCGATGGCTCTTCCTGCACGGAGAGCCTCCCGGACCGCATTGCGGCCCTCGATTATGCTTTCGCTGTCTTTTTCAAATGCCATGACGGCCTCCGTTTTTTATTTAATGTGTGCTTTGAGCGCATCCGCCATATCGGTGTGCTCCCAGGGGAGATCGACGTCCGTTCTTCCGAAATGACCGTAAGCCGCGGTGGGCAGGTATATCGGACGGCGAAGGTCGAAGCGGTTTATGATCTGTGCGGGACGAAGATCAAAATTCTCGGAGACGATGCGGGAAATGTCGCCGTCTGGAATGACTCCGGTGCCCTGAGTATCGATAAACACGGAGACGGGGCGCGCAACGCCGATGGCGTAGGCTATTTCGATATGGCAGCGGCGGGCGAGTCCGGAAGCCACGACGTTTTTGGCGATGTACCTGGCCATATATGCCGCGCTGCGGTCAACCTTAGTCGGATCCTTTCCGGAGAAACAGCCGCCGCCGTGAGAGGCGTAGCCGCCGTAGGTATCGACGATTATCTTGCGGCCGGTGAGGCCGGAATCGCCGACAGGACCGCCGATGACAAAGCGGCCGGTGGGGTTTATGAATATCTTTGTGTCTGTTCCCATGAGGCTTTCGGGAATAATGGGCTTTATGACCGTTTCCATGACTGCCTCGCGCAGCTCGCTTATGCCTATCTCGGGCGAATGCTGGGTGGACACGACGATGGCGGGAACATGGGAGACGCAGCCGTTTTCGTCATACTGAATGCTGACCTGGGTCTTTCCGTCCGGACGAAGCCAGGGAAGCTCGCCGGATTTGCGGACCTCCGCCAGGCGGCGGGAGAGCTTATGGGCATAGGAGATCGGCGCGGGCATGAGCTCCGGCGTTTCGTCGCAGGCGTAGCCGAACATCATGCCCTGATCTCCGGCTCCGGTCTCGGCCTCGTCCGCGCTGTCATAGGATCTGTTCACGCCCTGCGCGATGTCGGGGCTCTGCTCGTCGATGGAGGTCAGGATGGAACAGGACTTGTAGTCAAAGCCGTATTCCGGCTTGTCATAGCCTATCTTGCGGATAGTATCGCGCGCGATCGCGGGAATATCGGCATAGCATTCGGTGGTTATCTCGCCCATAACGAGCACCATTCCGGTGGTGCATATCGTTTCACACGCGACGCGGGCGTTTTTGTCGTGGGCGAGTATTTCGTCGAGCACAGCGTCTGAGATCTGGTCACAGAGCTTGTCGGGATGTCCTTCGGTTACGGACTCGGAGGTGAATATCCTGTTTGCGTTGTATGCTTTCATTATAGTCAATACCTCGTTTCGGCAGTATTTTCATTTGTCTTTAACTGAAATATAATAGCATAGTTTTTTTCTTCGGGGAAGAGGGAAAATACGATTTATATATTAATATTGAAGCCAAAAGCCGCCATCTGTGCAAAGTTTAAGATTTAGACATAGACAAGAAAGGAAAAAAAGGTTATTATTGATGAGCTGGCGGTAAATTCCGTCAGCATAACGGAGGTAATTCGCTATGAGAAAACTCATGCGGTCTGTTGACCGCTTCTGCGCCCGGCACCCGCACTTCGGAATACAGAATCTTATGATCTTCATCATCGTGGGAAACGCGCTGGTATGGCTGTTCTCAATGATGGATACGACCGGGACCCTGATGGGCTATCTGTATTTCAGCCCGAAGGACATCCTGCACGGCCAGGTGTGGAGGCTCGTGACATTCGTGCTGATACCGGAAAGCACCCGGCTGCTGAGCTTTGCGCTGTCGCTGTATTTCTATTATTTCATCGGGACGACGCTCGAACGTCAGTGGGGACAGGCAAAGTTCACGCTCTACTATATTTCCGGCGTGGTGTTCACGATCGTCTACGGCTTCGTGATATACTTCATAACGGGCGTCAACTGCGGCGCGACGGCGACGTATATAAACCTTTCAATGTTTTTCTCGTTTGCAACGCTGTTTCCGGAAACACGCGTGCTGCTGTTTTTCATTATCCCGATCAAGATCAAATGGCTCGCGATCGTGGACGCCGTGTTTTTCGTTATCGCCGTGCTGCTCAACAGCTTCCCGATGAATTTGCTGCCGGTCGTGGCGGTCCTCAATTATCTGCTGTTCTGCGGCGATTGGCTGTTCGACTATGTTAGACCGGCGCGTATAAAGCAGCGCCGCCGCACCGTGAATTTCAGGCGGGAGGCGCAGCGCATCAACCGGGAACAGGTGCGCAGACCGTATAACCGCAGGTGCGAGGTCTGCGGAAGGACGGACACGGACTATCCGGGACTGGAGTTCCGCTACTGTTCAAAATGCGCGGGATATCACTGCTTCTGTATCGACCATATCAATAATCACACACACTTCACCGAATAGGAGCCGATAAATTGAAAAAGAATAAGCTTACGGGAATAATAATGATAGTTGTCGGGGTCGTGCTTGCGGTCGTCGGATATATCGTCCTTCCGGAAACGCTGATAGTCCAGTTCGGGGTGGATGATTCCGTGGCCGGAGCGCCCAAGCTCGCGGCGCTTGCGATATTCCTGATCATCGACGCCGCCGGTGCGCTCGGATATATGCAGAACGAGGAAAAGAGAAATATGCTCTTTATCTCGGGCCTTGGCCTGCTGCTGCTCGTGCTGTCGTTCGTTATCAACATCCCGCGCGCTTTCTGACCATGGCGGAAAATTTCGAGACTCCGCGGATCCCCAGCACGCTTGCGCCGCTGGAGGATGCGGGCGCGCTCGGGCGCGACGAGTTCGGAGACCCTGCTGCTGTAAGGGGAGCGGACGTTCACGTCGAGGCGGAGGGACGGGACCTTTCAAAGCTGGAAATGTCCGGCTGCCTTGTCCGGAACTGCCGTTTCGGCGGCGCGGATATGTTCGGCGCGGCGTTCACCGATGTTGTTTTCGACCGGTGCGACTTTTCAAACTGCGTCATGCGCGATGCCTTCTTTCTGCGCTGCGAATTTGCCGGCTGCAGGCTGACGGGGGCGGATATATCCGGCGCGGTCATAAAGCACACCGCGTTTCGCGGCTGCGTGCTTAAACTTGCAAACTTCGCCGGAATGGGCACGGACACGGTATCTTTCGAGGAATGTGACCTTGCGGGAGCCGTGCTCCAGGAGTGCAGGTTAAAGCACTGCGAAATGAGACGGTGCGGGCTTCGGGGCGCGGTCCTTTTCAGGACGCCGCTTCGGGGTATGGACCTTACGGGCTGTGATATAGAGGGAATATCCGTGTCAGAGTCGAAAAGCGAGCTTCGCGGCGCAAAGATCAGCTTCAGCCAGGCTCCCGTAATAGCCGGACTTCTTGGCATGGAAGTCGAGTATTGATGAAAAGGAGAAAAAGAAATGTCAGTTAAGACGATAACCAAAGACAATTTTGACGCGGAAGTGCTCAGCTCGGACAGGCCGGTGCTTGTCGATTTCTGGGCCGAATGGTGCATGCCCTGCCGCATGCTCTCACCCGTGGTTGACGAGGTGGCAAACGAGAACACATCCGTCAGCGTCGGAAAGATAAACGTTGACGAGCAGCCGGAGCTTGCCGCGCAGTTCGGCGTGATGAGCATACCGACGCTCATCGTTTTCAAAAACGGCGAGGCCGTGCAGAGATCCGTCGGCGTTATCCCGAAAGCACAGGTGGAGGCGCTGGTCACAAATGTATGACGTCGCAATAGTGGGCTTCGGCCCTGCCGGAGCATCGGCGGCGCTGTATACGGTACGGGCAGGGTTTTCGACCCTGCTCGTCGGCCGTGACGGCGGTTCTGTTGAAAAGGCGGCGGAAATAGACAACTATTACGGCGTTGGTGGCCCTGTGAGCGGCGCCGAACTGCTTGAGAGAGGCTTATCCCAGGCGAAGCGCCTCGGCTGCGGGATCATGCATGCGGAGGTGCTCGGTCTCGGTTGGAACGGGAATTATACGCTGACGACAGGCGGCGGGGAGATACAGGCGCGCAGCGTCATCCTCGCGACCGGCGCAAAGCGCGGCTCCGCGCCGGTAAAGGGACTGAGCAGACTTGACGGCGCGGGTGTCAGCTGGTGCGCCGTCTGCGACGGATTTTTCCACAGGGGAAAGCCGGTCGCGGTGCTTGGCGCGGGCGAATATGCCCGTCATGAGTGCGAACAGCTCATCGGCGTCGCCGGCAGCGTGACTGTTCTGACAAACGGCGAGAAGCTGCTGTGCGCGATGCCGGACGGAGCGGATGTAATAGAAAAGCCGGTCGCGGAGCTGCTGGGTGACGGCAGACTTTCGGGCGTGCGTTTTGAAGACGGCACAGAGCTGGAACTGTCCGGACTGTTTGTAGCCGTCGGCGCCGCGGGAGGCACGGAGCTTGCGCGCAAGATCGGAGCGCCGGTCGAAAACGGCTGCGTTGCCGTTGACGCGGAAATGGCAACGATGCTCCCCGGACTGTTCGCCGCGGGAGACTGCGCCGGGACGGTCCGCCAGGTGTCCGTTGCCGTCGGACAGGGTGCGATCGCCGGAATGAGCGCCGCCCGCTGGCTCAGAGCGCAGAAATAGTACATATCAGAGGCATTGAAAACCACAACCGGATGCAGTCCGTTTTCCTGCATCCGGTTGTAATTTTTTGCGTAATTTTTTGTAACCAAAATAGTTATCCAGAACGGAGAATAAAGGCTCCAAAGTGGGATGGAAGTGGGGTAAAATGCGCAAAATATTATACATTATAAATATATATCAGGCAAAAAACGTGGTAAGTAGTGTTAATTAAATAACAATTGTTGCAAAGCGTGTCGAAACCTGCTATTATCGGAAACACGAAATTACAAAAGCTGAAAAATTAGTATCAAAAAGATACAAAATTAATATCAAAATAGAAACTGAAAGGTAACAATCACGAGCGCGGTGCATATATTTGTAACAGTCACCGCAAAGTGATCGTTTGGACGGCGGAGCAGCTCCGGTCCGCCGAACCGGAAAGGAGATCATTGATATATGAAGAAGCTTATTATTCTGATAACGGCATTGCTGATGATAACCGTGCTTGGCGCTGCGGCCTATGCGGATTATGATCCGGAAACCGACTACCTCAAAGAGATGATAGCGGCGGCGCAGAACGGGGATATGGAGGCCGGTTATGCCGCCGAGGCGGCTCGCCGGGCAAAGCTGGAAGAGCTGGGCCTGTCCGGGATGGACATAAGCTTTGAGGACCTCTATCTGCTGTCAAAGATCATTTATGCCGAGGCCGGAAGCGAGTGGCTTTCCGATGAATGGAAGATGTGCGTGGGAGAGGTCGTCCTCAACCGTGTGGCGTCCAGCGAATTTCCGGACACGATATCGGATGTGCTCTTTCAGCGCGGACAGTATTACAGCCGCGGCAGTACATATTTTGCAAACCTGAAGCCCTCCGAGCGCTGCGTCAATATTGCGCTGGAGCTGCTTATGGGAGAGCGGCATATGAACGACCCGTCGGTCGTGTTCCAGGCAAATTTCTGCCAGGGATCCGGCGTGTGCGAGCATTTTTACGATGCATATCTCGGCTCGACATATTTCTGTTATTCCAGCCGTCCCTGGCTGTATGAGGATACGGAGGACTCCGACGGAGAAAACGACGAAAAGGCCACGGTCGAAGAGGCCGACGGCGCAGAGGACTCGTTCGAGCTTGAGCGCGTGGTCATCGAGGGCTTTGAGACGCTCCCGGGCGCGGAGGAGGACTATCCCGCGACCATAGCGTCCTTCGGCGGTGACTGACCGCAAACATAATAAACGAAGCCGTACAGCACACGCTGTACGGCTTTTTTAATTGTATTTGGCGCCGAAAGAGGTATAATGTATAATAGCGGCTCTCAGAAAATGTCCTCCTCGACGTGATCGGGCGACTGTTCGAGCAGCTCCGGCTTGCGCATGAAATATTTCATGTATTTGAACGCCGTAGCATAGCTGTGGCCGTCGCAGATGCGCTCGTCGGATACAACGGTATAGTCGATATATTTTTTCTCGACGACGCTGCCGTCAGCGGCAACGGCATACTCACGGCGTTTGGCGCCGAAGGCGATAAACACGGGCAGATTGCCGAAGTTGTATATGTGGTGATATATCGGCGGGATGCCGAGTGAACCGAGGTCGGTTATTATCATCGAGCCGTGGAACGGACTGGCGCCGAGCAGCGCTTTCGGCAGCAGATCGAAGTAATCCAGCAGGTTCAGGAGCCATACGGCGAACTTGAGGAACAGACCGGGCAGGCGGCAGAGAGCGTTTGCGGCCTTTTCCGTGCCGTTATCGCCGGTATCGGCCTTTATCTCGTCGATGACGGCATTAAACTTGCGGTATACGTCAAAGACAGTGTCGGTCGGCTCGAACTCGACCTTTATGGTCGTCTCGCTCGCGTCGGTGGAGAGACCGCGCTTGACCGCCATCACGACCTCGATCGTGTTGCGGGCGAAAATCTTCTGCCCTCCGATAAAGCGATTGATATAGGGACATTGGGAGGCGACGCGGATATATGCGGCGATGAAAAGATGCAGCATGCCGATACCCTTCCAGCCCTCGGCGCGCTTGGCGCGGAGCCAGCGGTCGATCTCCGTTATTTCGACGCTGTCCTCAAAAAAGTTGCAGGCATCGTTGCGCTTTACCATTATATATGGTATGAATTTGTTGAACGCGGAAAGAGAACGGATCTGGCGGCCCTCTTTGCGGTCGCCGATGCGGCGTTTATAGGTGGTTTCGGCCATGGCGCTGCCTCCCAACAGTTAAAATTATTAATTAAAAAAATTTAGGTATTTCCCTGTGTACGCATTATTATATAAAGGATAGTATCAAAAGGCAAGAAAAAGTTGAAAATTGTCAGAATAATGAAGCAATTGTTCATTTTTGCTCAAGCAATAAGCAATTACCTGGAAATATACCTGCAAAACGCCTTTTTGTGAAATACCGATTGAAATTACGATAGATCTGGTATAAAATAATTCAGTATATTTACCTGGTAATGTATGAGAATAACGGTAATTACGCCTCATTTAATTACGGCGGGAGGTGTTTGAATGTCATTGGAAGCGATAAAAACCATAAGCGCAGCCGAAGAAAAGGCGAAAAAGGCAAGGGCGGAAGCCGCTGCTGCGTCGAAAAAAGCGATCAGCGACGCGGAAGCGGCCGGGATCCAGGACGTCGGAAAGGCCAGGACCAAGGCTGAGGAAGAACTGCGGGAGCTGGTCAAAAAAGCGGACGAAAAAGCAAAGGCCCAGGCTCTGGAGCTTGCTGCGTCAACGGAAAACAGAATGGCCTCCATGCGCGTGCGCGCGGAGGGCAATCTGAACAAGGCGGCAGAGCTTGTCGTTGAAAGGATAGTGAACAGCTGATGGCGATTGTAAAAATGAAAAAGCTGCTCATCATGGCTGCAAAATCACAGGAGAAGGAATTACTCGAAAAGCTTCTTCTTCTCGGATGCGTTGAAGTCAACTCCCCGGAAAAGGCGATGGAGGATGAGAAAATAGCGTCTCTCGTGGGCGTCAGCTCCGGTGACCTGACAGAGCTCAGAGCACAGAGGGCCGAGCTTCAGGCGGGGTTGTCCATACTGGACAGATACGCACCGGAAAAACGCGGAATGTTCGCGCGGAAGCCGGAGGTCACGACGGAGGAACTGCTTGAGAATCCGCTGGTTGACGATATGCTCGAATTTGCCGGAAAGATCGACTATTTCGACGACCAGATACGCAGGGTCAATATTGAGCAGAACCGCCAGAGGGACATCGCCGCGATGCTGGAGCCCTGGGCGTCCGTTGATCTTCCGCTGGATTTTTCCGGCACGGAGAGCTGCGATATCATTCTCGGCGCGGCGCCGGCAAACATGGATTTTCACGAGATGAAGGCGGAGCTTGCCCTCGCGGCGGAGGAAGCGGAGCTTATCCAGGTAAACGCCGACGGCGAACAGATGTACCTGATCCTTATATGCCTGCGCAGAGTTCGGGAACAGGCGCTTGCCGCGGTGAGGGCCTTCGGTTTCGCGCTTGCGGGCCTGCCCGAAAGCGGCGAGACCCCGGCCATGGCTATTCTCAGGGCGAAAGCTTCGGTCGAGGAACTGGAGATCGGCAAGGCGGGCCTCACGGAAATGATCGTTTCCGGAGCAAAGAATCGCAAAGCGATCGAACTCAGCCTTGATACGCTGACGACAAAGATCGAGCGGGCGGAGGCGGCCGAAAAGCTGATGCGCACGGATTACACGGTCATCCTTGACGGATGGGCGCCAGCGGTAAAGGAAAGGGAACTGGCAAAGCTTCTCGATGAATACGGCTGTGCCTGGGAGATGCGCGAACCGGAGCAGGATGAATACCCGGAGGTCCCTGTAACGCTTAAAAACAACTGGTTCACACGACCGCTCAATATGGTAACGGAGATGTATTCGCTGCCGGCCTACGGAAGTCTGGACCCCAACCCGCTGATGGCCCCGTTCTTCATCCTGTTTTACGGTATTATGATGGCGGATATGGGCTATGGCATACTCATGATGCTTGGTTGTCTGTTTATGATCGGTAAAATGCATGTAAAGGGCGGCATGAGAAACTTTGCGGGACTGCTCGGTCTCTGCGGTGTGAGTACCTTTATAGTGGGCGCAATGACCGGCGGCTTCTTTGGAGACCTTATACCGCAGATGGCAAAGCTTATCAATCCGGACACAACGCTCACGGCCCTGCCGGCGCTGTT
The DNA here is from genome assembly GCA_934511545.1 of uncultured Oscillospiraceae bacterium. Taxonomy (GTDB): domain Bacteria; phylum Bacillota; class Clostridia; order Oscillospirales; family Oscillospiraceae; genus CAKSXP01. The sequence goes on from CAKSWM010000016.1 coordinate 10,165, forward strand.
TACTCCGCTCAACGATACGATAGCGATACTCATCGGCTCGCTGGTTCTGGGCTTTATCCAGATCATAACGGGAATGATCATAAGCGTTGTCAGCAAAATCAGAAACGGCGATTTTATCGACGCGCTGTTTAACGAGATAACCTGGTGGATCATTCTGGCCGGTGCGGCGCTTGCGATATTCGGTATCGGCTCCGCTGCGGGTGTGCCCGTTGTTCTGGTTGTGGGCGTTCTCATGCTCGCCGTCGGCGGCACGAGAAACGCAAAGGGCTTTGGCAAGGTGACAAGCTTTATCGGACTTGTCTACAACGGAGTCAGCGGATTTTTCAGCGATACTCTTTCCTATGCCCGTATCATGGCGCTTATGCTTGCCGGCAGCGTTATCGCCCAGGTTTTCAACACGCTGGGCAGCGTAACGGGGAATGTTGTGGCTTTCCTTATAATTTCAATGGTCGGAAACGCGCTGAACTTTGCCCTGAATCTGCTTGGCTGTTACGTCCACGACCTCAGACTTCAGTGTCTGGAGTTCTTCAATCGATTCTATCAGGAGGGCGGAAAGCCCTTTGCCCCACTGTCTGTTAAAACAAGATATATAGATGTCTACGAACATAATTAAGGAGGAAACATTATTATGGCAGCATTTTTTGAAGCATTTGGTGGAGTAGGTCTTGCGTTTCTCGGCGCTGCGCTGGCTGTCGGCCTCTGCTGCGTGGGCAGCGCAAAGGGAACCGGCATGGTCGGCGAAGCGGCGAGCGGACTGCTGTGCGAAGCGCCGGAGCATTTCTCCAAATGCCTTATCCTTCAGGTGCTTCCCGGCACACAGGGACTTTACGGTCTGGTCGTCTGGTTCTTTACCCTGTTTACCATGGGTGCGTTCTCCGGCGGTATCCAGTCACTTACGGTGAGCCAGGGCCTGACGATTTTCGTTTCCTGCATTCCGATGGCTATCGGCGGATGGCTTTCTGCCATTTTCCAGGGACGCGTCGCCGCCGCGGCGATAAACGTTGTCGGAAAGAAGCCCAACGACTGGTCCAAGGGCATCATCCTCTGCGGTATCGTTGAGTTTTATGCGATTCTTTCCCTGCTCGCCTCGATCCTCCTTCTGATGAACGCTCTGTAAGGGATCAGCGGTATGAACGGTATCGACAGAATCACAGCGAGCATCGAGCGGGACGCCGTTGCGGAGATCGGAAAGATCCGCAGCGAGACGGAAGCCAGGTGCCGCGAAATCAAAGAAAAATATGACCTGCAGGCGCAGGAGGAATACTGGACCATCGTAAAGCAGGGCATGAAGGATTGCGAAAGCCGCGTTGAGCGTCTTGGCAGCACGGCCGAGATGGAGGCAAAAAAGGCGGTCCTTGCCATGAAGCAGGAGATGGTCACCAGAGCGTTTGAGGCGGCGGTGGACAGGGTGTGCAATTTACCTGAGAAGGATTACGTTGACTTCTGCGCGCGCCAGGCGGCAAAGGCCGCGTCGAACGGACTGGAAGAACTCGTTTTCAACGCAAAGGACAGGACATCTGTCGGCAAAAAGGTCGCAAAGGCGGCAAACGCGCTCCTTGAGGAACGCGGAGTGCCCGGAAAGCTGACCGTGAGCGAGGAAACGCGCGATATCCGCGGAGGCGTGCTTGTCAAGATGGGCGACATCGAAGCCAACTGCACGGTAGAGGCTATCGCGTCGTCATATCGCAGCGAAATGGCCTCCGAGGTCGCAAACGCACTGTTTTGATAATTGACAAGGGGGAAATGACTTGTCAAACAAAAAAATCAACGATAAGGATTACCTTTTTTTGTCCGCGCTGATAAGGGCGCGCGAGGCAAGGATGCCGGCGCGCGAGGCGCTGGAGCGCATGCTGGATGCATCGGACTTTGCCGAGAGCGCCAGAATATGCGCGGAATACGGATATCCCGACATGTCCGGCATGGACATAAACGGGATAAACGCTGCGCTTGCCGCACACTTTGCCGAAGCTCTCGACGATGTGCAAAAGGCCGTGCCGGAAAAGAGCATAACGGATGCGTTCAGGCTCAAGTATGATTACCACAACGCCAAGGTCATGATAAAGGCTCAGGCGGCGAATGTTGACGGAGAGCGGCTTCTGTCCCGGGCAGGACGCGTAAGTCCCGAAAAGATCATGGATGCGTTCAACGAGGACGACTATTCGGAGATACCCGCGGACATGGCGGAAGCCATGCAGCAGGCGCGCGGCGTTATGGCGCGCAGCGCGAACCCGCAGCTTTGCGACGTGAGCCTTGACAAGGCATATTTTGCCGGACTGCACCGGCTGGCGCAGGAGGAGAGCAGCGGATTCTTGGCGGGATACGCGAGGCTTATGACCGACAGCGCCAACCTGCGCACCTTCGTTCGGACGGCGCGCATGGGCAAGGGCGCGGACTTCCTCGGCAGCGTGCTCATCCCCGGCGGAAGCGTCGAAATTGACGCAATGGTCCGGGCGAGGCTGGCAAACGAAGGGCCGGAGGCTCTTTTCAGCGGCACTGCGCTCGCGCAGAGCGCCGCGGCAGGAGCGGAAGCGATGAGATCCGGAACACTCACGGAGTTTGAACGCATGTGCGACAATGCGGTGACGGATCATCTGACGGGGGCAAAGCTCAAAAGCTTCGGCCCGGAACCCGTCATAGCCTATCTTGCCTCACTGGAACAGGAGACGGCGAGTCTGCGCATGATCCTGACGGGCAAGCTCTTCGGAATATTGCCGGATACAATACGCGAAAGGCTGCGTGAGACTTATGCATAAAATTGCGGTCATCGGCTCCCATGAAACGGTCCTCGGCTTCAAGGCGGTCGGACTGGAGGCTTATCCCGTTGCAACGGCGGATGAGGCAAAGCGCGAGCTGCGCCGGCTGACCCGTGCGGGACAGGAATATGCCATAATCTATATAGAAGAGGATTTCTATATAGATTATGGCATATTCCTGTCC
>CAKSWM010000017.1 GCA_934511545.1 uncultured Oscillospiraceae bacterium
CATTCACGCTGCCCATCCCCGTTTCACAGCTTGTCCCGCTCAAGGACGGCCGCTTTCTCGCCCTGGGCACGACCTTCTCCGGATACGAGGAGCTTTACACCGGCGACAAAAAGCTTACGGAAGCCTATCTCAAGTCCGTAAAGGAAAACGAGGACTATGAGGAAGTTACCCAGCTCCCCTGGTGGTGGAACGGCGGCGGCTTCGTCTCCGGCACTTACACATCGCTGTTCTGCTACGACCCCGTTAAAAACGCGCTCACAAGGCTGACGGAAACGGGACTCGACGTTTCGGACCTCAAGCTCGACGCGGACGGCAGCGCGGCTTATTTCAGCGCCGTCGATATAACCGTTCCGATGCCGAAGCACTTCGGCGGCGAAACTCTCTTCCGTCTGGATCTTGCCTCCGGCGAGACCAGCCGCATAGCGGAAAGCCGCGAGGGCTTCCGCATCCTGTCCTACGAGCTTGGCGCTTCCTTCGTGCTGCTGCTCATCTCGGACGATAAATTTGGTCTGAACACCGATCCGGATTTCTACACGATGGCCTACGGCACCTGGGAGATACAGCCCTACGCCGTATACGGTTTCGCCCCCGGCAGCTCCGTCGGCTCCGATGTGCGCTACGGCGGCGGCCGCAACGCAAAAATGATCGGCGACACATATTATTTCATCTCCACGCGCTTTGACAGCGCCGGGCTTTACAGGCTTGAGGACGGCGCGGTCTCTCCGGTCATCGAAAGGCCGGGCTCCATCGACTGCTTTGATATAAGCGGCGGCAGCATGCTTCTCTGCGCCATGTGGGACATGCGTCCGCAGGAGCTTTATGACGAAAAGTGCCACCGGGTCAGTTCCTTCAACACAAAGGCCCTGCGCGGAAAATACGTCGCCCGCCCCGAACCGCTCAACATCACGACCGCCGGGCACGAGATACACGGCTTTGTTCTCCGCCCCATCGACTTTGACCCCGAAAAGAAATACCCCGTCATACTCGACGTCCACGGCGGCCCCAAGACCGTATACGGCGAGGTGTTCTACCACGAGATGCAGTATTGGGCCGGCAAAGGATACGCCGTCATTTTCTGCAACCCGACGGGCTCCGACGGGCGCGGTGAATTCATGGATATCCGCGGCAAATACGGCACGGTCGATTTTGACGACATCATGGCCTTCTGCGACGCCGCCCTTGAAAAGCATCCCTGGATGGACGCGGACAACTTCTTTGAGACCGGCGGTTCCTACGGCGGCTTCATGACCAACTGGATCATAACCCATACCGACCGCTTCCGCGCCTGTGCCAGCCAGCGCTCCATATCCAACTGGATATCCTTCTACGGTGTGTCCGACATCGGCCCCTCCTTCGCCGAGGACCAGTGCGCCGCATCGGTATGGCCTTCGCCGGAAAAGATGTGGCAGCACAGCCCGCTGAAGTATGCCGCCCAGTGCAGGACCCCGACGCTGTTCATCCACTCCTTCGAGGACTACCGCTGTCCGATCGACCAGGGCTATCAGATGTATTCGGCGCTCATGACCCACGGCGTCGAGAGCAGAATGGTCTGCTTCAAGGGTGAGAACCATGAGCTGTCCCGAAGCGGCAAGCCCCTGCACCGCATCAAGCGTCTGAGCGAGATAACCGGGTGGTTCGATTCCCACCGCGGCTGAACTTTGGCCGTTTCCTTCGTCAGCACGGTTTTTTGTGCACAAATGTGTGACAGTCACTCTTGATATGTTTCTCCATGCATTGTAAAATGAACATACCGTCTATGCCCAATCAAAGAAAGAAAAAGGAGTAATGCAAATGGACAAATTCTTCAGCATCCGCGAGCGCGGATCGAATGTAAGGCTGGAAATAATCGGCGGCCTTACGACCTTCTTCGCAATGGCATACATCCTGTTTGTCAATCCGACCCAGGTCGCCGCGGGCGGAGCCTCCGGCTGGCTCGTCGAGCTTGGCGCGCCGGCCGAAGTAATGGGTCAGATATGGAACGCGGTGTATATCGCCTCCATCCTTGTCGCCATTGCCGGCACCCTTCTGATGGCGCTGTATGCGCGTATGCCCTTTGCACAGGCCTGCGGAATGGGTCTGAACGCTTTCTTCTGCACCTGCTTTGTCTCCGCCGCGTTCTTCTCCGGCACCGACGTCGTCGCAGGATACCAGTCCGGTCTGGTCATCATTTTCCTGTCCGGCATCGTGTTCCTCATTCTCTCCGCCACCGGCCTTCGCAGCTATATCGCAAAGGCCATGCCCGAGGCTCTCAAGCAGGCTATCCCCGCCGGTATAGGCCTGTTCATCGCGTTCATCGGTTTCCAGAACGCGGGCGTCATCCAGGCAAACCAGTATACCCTGCTCCAGTTTTTCGATTTCCACAGCGTCATCGCCAAGGTCGGGACCGACGGCTTCACCGCCGCCAACGCTCTTGCCGAGTGTGCTCCCGCGCTCGTCGCACTGATCGGTCTGCTCCTTATCGGGATCTTCTCCCACTATAAGCTCAAGGGCGCCGTCATCCTCGGTATCCTCGTGAGCACCGTGCTGTACTATCTCATGACATGGCAGCTTCCGTCCTTCGACGTCAGCCAGATCGGCCAGTCCTTCCATGACTTCGGCGAGATCGGCTTCCTCGGCCTGTTCAACGCCGACGCCTGGCACAACGCCTTCTTCTCCCCCTATGTCGGCGGCATATTCTCGGCTATCGTCCTGATAATCTCCTTCTGCCTCGTCGATATGTTCGACACCGTCGGCACGCTCTACGGAACCGCCTCCGAGGCCGGAATGCTCGACGAAAACGGAGACCCCATCGCCGTTGACAAGTGCATGCTCTGCGACTCGATCGGAACCGTGACCGGCGCAGTTCTCGGCACCTCTACCTGCACGACCTTCGTCGAGTCCGCCTCCGGCGTTGCCGCCGGCGCGAGAACGGGTCTTGCCAGCCTTGTGACCGCCGCGTGCTTTGTCGTGTGCCTGTTCCTCAGCCCGCTGGCAAGCATAATCCCCTCCTGCGCCACCGCACCGGCGCTGATCTTTGTCGGCGTCCTGATGCTCAAGAGCTTTGCAAAGGTCGATATGAGCGACTACCGCTGCGCGGTACCCGCCTTCCTCACGCTTATCATGATGCCGATGACCTATTCCATCTCCAACGGTATCGGTATCGGCTCCATCGCCTACGTCATACTGACGCTCTTTGCAAAGAAGTATTCAAAGCGTGATATCGTCATTACGATAATCGCCATTCTCTTCATCTTCAAGTTTGTGACCGTCTCGATGTAACGGCACACTGCATGTTCCGTCTTCCCGGAGAGTCCTTTTCCCGGACTCTCCGGGAATTTTTATGCCCGGTAGTCAGAGCAGCCCGGCTCTGTCCTGCATAACGACATATGCCTCGCGCGTCAGCGGCCTGCGCCAGTTAAAGGCTCCGCTGCCGTCGCCCTGCACTATGCCCTTCTCGACCGCCTTTTCGGCGGCCTCCTTCGCCCATACGGCCGGTTCGTCCTTCGCCGTCTCGGACATGTATCTGTCCATGTATTCAACAAATTGTTCATAGCTCATCTCTCCATCCTCCTTTCCCTGTTCATTCCGAACGGCTTCGCGAAAATCGTCCATCGTGACACCCTCCCAGCGGAACCAGTGGGCCGTGTCCGCGTGGTTGTCTCCATATCCTCGCTCGTGTGCCTCCGCGTGGGACAATATAACGCCGTCGGCCATCGGGTCCAGCCCGAATCTGCCGCAGAGCATCGCAAACAGCCGCACGGTATTTTCCCAGACCTTTTGGAAATACCCGGGTACGGGCTCATAGCGGACGATAACGCTTCCGCTGCTGTTGTAGACCAGTCCCAGGGGTTCGCACATCTCAACGCCGATATGAGTCGTGTTGAGCGTTCCCCGGCTCCCTCTCCCGACGTGTCCCGCTTTTTTTGTCCACGGCAGACACTGAACGACCCTGCGGTCGTCCACCGCCGCATGTATGCTTGCGCCGCGGTTCGGCGCGTCAAAATAGTCTCTGATATATCGCGCGTCCTTGCCCGGCCAGGCGGTCGAGTGCAGCACGATCCCTTTCGGAACAATGGAGCCGTTGTTCCATCCGTCCGATTTTGTTGTGTAGCCTATCTCAATTTCCGTAGTGTCCCGCTCCTTTCCCGATCACCACGGTCTCCGATCCCGCCAGCGCGGCCTTCTCGTCGATGCTCAGCTCGTCAAAAAGACCGCGGAAGCAGGACTCACAGACCAGAACCTCTCTACCTCTCACGCCTGCCCAGGAAAAAGCCCGCTCGCCGGGTTCCAGGGCCGCGCCGCATTCTTCACAGCGCGGCCCTCTTCCGCCGTTCGGGTCTCCGTCCCTGAGCACGCGTCCGATCTCCGGCATCTCCTCGCAGTTTCTGTACATATACCACCCGTTCCTTTATGCAATTGCGTTTCCGTGCTTTCATAATATACGCAAATGCAGAATATGTCAAGCACTTTCTTATGCATTTGCCTAATCATTCTGTTGACTCATCACATTAATTATGATATATTTGTTTCAATCAAAGGAAGGGAGCGTATGTTTTATGATAGGGACCATGCTCAAAAAGCTGCTGGACGAGCGCGGAATGACAGTCAGCGAGCTCGCTCGCAGAAGCGGAACGAGTCCCCAAACGCTTTACAGCATAATAGGCCGCGACAATATGAAGATCAGCTTCGACCTGCTTCTGCGCATTTGCAGCGAGCTGAAGGTCCCCGTAGAAATATTCTATGACGGAGAGGCCCGTTCCGCTCTTCCCAGCGCCGAGGAACAGGCACTGCTGGACGATTTCCGCGCCCTGGACGCACACGGCAAGCGCACTGTGAAGCTCGTCGCCGGTTCGGAGCTGGAGCGTGTCAATTCCGCCCTTCCCAAGTCCGGACCGCTCACAAAGATCATTCCGCTGTACTACTCTCCCGCCGCCGCCGGATACGCCTCTCCAGCTCTGGGCGACGATTACGAGGAATATGAAGTGCCTGCGGACTCCGAGGCGGACTTTGCCGCCCGCATCAGCGGAGACAGCATGGAGCCCGTCATACCTGACGGAGCGACCGTGCTTGTAAAGCGCGGCGCGATACTGCGCGACGGCGAGGTCGGCCTGTTTTTCGTGGACGGCGATATGAAATGCAAGCAATTCTGTCAGGACAGTCTCGGCAACGTATATCTCTTCTCAATAAATCGCGAAAGGCGGGACGCGGACGTCACCATCGCCGCAGACTCCGGTGTCACGATATGCTGCTTCGGCAAGGTGCTTCTGAAAAAGCGGCCGGAGCTCCCGCTGCGCTGAAACTCCCGTTCGTGCCCGCCGTAAAGTATTGTTTATGACGGATTTATTGCATTTTCGGCTTTTTCATACCTTCAACATGAATCAAACCCATTCTAATTTTTGCGTGTTTTATCCCTGCATTACTGCTTTTTGTATGCTTGCACTAATTTGAGTCATAATTTTATCATGAATTTTTAATAGCCTCCAATTGCATATTGCTGCTGTGAAGCTTAGAATATAACCACATCGATTTAAGTTATTAAACCTGTAAAACTTTCATATATGGAGGGAAAACAATGATAACCAACAGCTACCTTCAGCGCGTATATGAGGGCGTTGTCGCCCGCGACGCAAACGAGCCCGAATTTCTCCAGGCGGTCCAGGAGGTCCTTGAGAGTCTCGAAACGATAGTCGAAAAGCACCCCGAATACGAGAAAAACGGCGTTCTTGAGCGTTTTGTCGAGCCCGAGCGTTTCATCCAGTTCCGCGTTCCCTGGGTCGATGACAGCGGCAAGGTCCGGGTAAACCGCGGTTACCGCGTCCAGTACAACTCCGCGATCGGTCCTTACAAGGGCGGTCTGCGTTTTCACCCCTCCGTCAACGCTTCCGTCATAAAGTTTCTCGGCTTTGAGCAGGTCCTCAAAAACAGCCTGACCACCCTCCCGATGGGCGGCGGCAAGGGCGGCTCCGATTTTGACCCCAAGGGCAAGTCCGACGGAGAGATCATGCGCTTCTGCCAGAGCTTCATGACCGAGCTCTATCGTCACATCGGCCAGTTCACCGACATCCCCGCGGGCGATATCGGCGTCGGCGGCCGCGAGGTGGGATATCTGTTCGGCCAGTACAAGCGCATCGTCAACCAGTTCGAGGGCGCCACCCTGACCGGCAAGGGCATCCCCTTCGGCGGTTCTCTCGCCCGTACCGAGGCTACCGGCTACGGACTGTGCTACTTCACTCAGGAAATGCTCAAGTGTGTCAGAAACGACAGCTTCGAGGGCAAGACCGTCGTCGTCTCCGGCTCCGGAAACGTTGCGCAGTATGCCGCCGAAAAGGCCACGCAGCTCGGCGGAAAGGTCGTTGCGATGAGCGACTCCAACGGCTATATCTATGACCCCAACGGCATCGACCTCAAGGTCCTGTTCGATATCAAGCAGAACCGCCGCGACCGCATCAGCGTTTATGCCGACGAGGTCAAGGGCTCCGAGTATCACGAGGGCTGCCGCGGCATCTGGAGCGTCAAGTGCGACATCTGCCTGCCCTGCGCAACGCAGAACGAGATCGATACCGCCGAAGCGAAGATGATAATCGACAACGGCGCGATCGGCGTTTTCGAGGGAGCCAACATGCCCTGCACGCTCGAGGCCACCGCAATGATCCAGGGCGCGGGCCTTCTGTTCAGCCCGGGCAAGGCTTCCAACGCGGGCGGCGTTGCTACCTCCGGCCTCGAGATGACCCAGAACAGCATCCGCATGTCCTGGACCTTTGAAGAGGTCGATGAAAAGCTCCAGGGCATCATGAAGGCCATTTTCCACAACGCCTACGACGCCTCCGTCGAGGTCGGCCAGCCCGGCAACATGGTCGTCGGCGCAAACGTGGCCGGCTTCCTCAAGGTCGCCTCCGCCATGCTCTCTCAGGGCATCTGATATACGACCGGCAAAGTACTATAAAGAACAAAACCTTCAGCGACGATCGTCGCTGAAGGTTTTGTTCTTTTTTGCCGCTGTTTACGCCCCGGCGGAATATTTTTTATTTGATCTCGAATACGACGGGTTCCTCCGCCGTCCATGTGCGGGAATACACAGGCTGGAGCCATATCTCGTCCCAGACGTAGTTTTCCAGCGGGAATTCCTCAAAGAAGCAGTCCGCGCCGCCGTCGGTCACGCTCCAGCTCATGCAATAGCCCTCGTTTCCCTCTGGGTCGCGGTAGCTGCCCATGAACACCTGATGCGTCCTGTTTTCGCCCCGCCGTTCGGCCCTTATTCTGATGTACCAGCCGTTTTCCGTGCGCTCGGCGGAATAGAACTCCGTTCCCTCCGGCATTTTTCCGGCCTTGCCGTCTGCCAGATCGACATGTATCCATTCCATGTCCTTGTCGAGCCATTCGGCCCCTGTGACGACAAGCTTCAAATGCTCGGAATTATAGAAATACGTACTGTCCGCGCGATAAGACGACATCATCGGCGAGCCCTCCTTGCCCGTTGCTATCAGACCGTTTTTCGTTGTCTCAAACACCTGACCGTCGTCGGTCTCTATATAAAAGTCGAGTGCTTTGAGCCATGCGGTGTTCTCCGGCACGTCGTCCAGCTCAAGGCGCAGATGCGTCGGATATACCTCAACGCGCCGGACGGTGATGGTCTGACCGTCGATAACGAAGCTTCTGTCCACTTCAATAATATCCGCCGTCTCGGTAAACTCCGGGTCGAACTCAAGCAGAAATTCAAACTGTGCTATCGGCTCGCGCTCTTCAACGTCCTGCTCGCTTTCCGCCTCCTGTGCGGGTGCTTCGGCAGTGTCTCCTCTCTCGTAAGTGTCATAGACGTCCAGACTCATGATGAGACTTCCCGGAACGTCCCCGGAAACGAGCTCAACGGACGCCCCTCTCAGTTCCCCCGCCGGTTTGCTGTATTCGTTCGTACCGTAAATGCAGGAGCCTATCATCCCGCCGTCTGCCTGTCTGAATTCCGCTTCCGCGCCAAATTCTTCGTATCCGCCGCCCTCGAGCGTGAAAAATACGTTGACCTGCTTCTGATCGACGATCAGATATTCAACTCTCGCGGTTATGCCGTTTTCCGTCTGTTCCAGCTCGATCGGCTGGACGTATTCGTTCGCAACGGCGTCTGTCAGCGAGCGCGAGAATGTGACCGCCTCGGCCAGCTCCCGCAGCCCCGGCACACGCGAACAGGCATAGGCGACCGGCGTGCAGAAATTGACCAGCAGCACAAAGCAGGCAAAGAAACCGGCCAGCCATCCGCCGGCCCCCGCGATCCTGCGGCCGGCGTTTCTTCTCTTCGCCCGGCGCAGCACGGTCCCGAACTCCGCTTGGGGCTCCGCCTCCTGCGAAAGCAGAGACCTCAGTTCATCGTTTCTGTTCATTCGTTTTCCTCCTCTCCAAGTTCAAGCTTCAGCAGCGCAAGCGCCCTGCGCTGCCTTGTGGAGGCCGTGCCCTGCGGAATGCCGAGTATCCCGGCGGTCTCTTTCAGAGTATATCCCGCAAAGAACCTCAGCGTCACAACGTCGCGCAGCTCTCCGGGCAGACGCGCAAGCGCTTCCCGAAGGGGCAGGGAGTCAAACTGCTCCCCGGCCGTTTCCGGTATCTCATCAAGACTTACACAGTCTTTCCCCCGGCGTCTTTCGTTGTGACATTCGTTCACCAGTATGCGCATCATCCATGCGTCGAAAAGGCTCTCGTCCCGGAGCTTTCCGCAGGAGCGCAGCCCCTTGTAAACGGCTTCTCCCAGCGCGTCGGCAGCCATTGCCTCGCTGCCGAGCCAGCCAAGCGCCGTGCGGTAGAGCTTTGTGTATATTTTCTCGCACCTCAGCGCAAATTCTTTCTGGTTCATTCCAGCCTCACCTTCTTTCTCTCGGATCCGGATCTGTATATAAGACGCGGCAGAGGCCGCGTTTGATTTAAAGGATACTATTTTTTATTCGGCTTTTTCAAGCACTGCCAGCCTTGTGTCATGCTTTTGCAGCTTGGCCTCGTGCTCGTCCGTCCTCCGCCACAGTCTGTCATGCGCCTGACTGTTTTTCTGCGTCAGCTCTCCCAGATTCTTCTCAAGAAAGGCGCATATCCCGTTGAGTCTGGTGATGGAGGCGTTCAGGCTGACGACCGGCTTTATTACCGCCGCCGCAAATCCTACCAGCACGACGATAACGCCCACGACCTGCCATTCCGTCACGTTCCCTCACCAACTCTCTCCAGCTCCTGCCATACCATACCCTCAATGTCCTCCCAGGCGGGAAACGCCGTCTCGATCTCGGCCCACGACGGATATACATAGACATAGACGACGTCAAGATGACAGGGCAGGATGCTCTCTATCCCCGTTTTCAGCTTTTCTATTCCGTCCGGCACTCCTCTTTTGCTGGGGAAGCTTATCTCGACGGTGTCCGGAGTTCCGGTCTCGCGCGCCTCTGCGTGAATGCCGCAGCCCGCAAGCGTTCTTGCAATGTCCGCCGGGCTGAAGCTCGCGCCGTCAATGCTGAGCAATGCGCAGAGCGCGGCCCGGCGTTCCTCCGTTGTGCCGTAAGCCGGGATATACGGCAGTATGCTCTCATATGCCGCCAGTCCCTCGTTTTCCGCCGTGACGGCATTGCTCTCCCGCTCCATATCCAGAAAGGTCCTGCAAATACCGTCCAGACATTCTCCAACGGCGTCCAGCTCGTCTGCGCCAAATCCCTCATACAGCTCATAGACCCGCATCGGCGCGAGCAGGTTTTTCATATATTCGCCGTATCCCATCCCGTCACGCCTCCATTTCCGTTATCGTCAGCGTTCCGAGCACGGGCAGGTCGCCCGTGTCTGCCGGAACATCGGCGGCTGGTGAAACGAGCTTGTAGTTTTTAACGCCTTCGACAGAATATATCACATTTGCGACCGCGGCCGCAAGAAGGTCCTCGCTCAGCAGCCGTCCGCTGAAATACGCACTCACGGCGCTCTTTACGCGCTCCGAGACCTCCCCAAACGTATACCCGGCGGCGGGCAGCACCTGAGCGGAGACGTCCACCGATATGCTCTCCGGCGCGGAAACGTCGATATCAACGCATATCTCGCGGTCCGCTTCCAGCTTGTCCGCTACCGCCTGCACCAGTTGGGCCGACGGCACTCCGCTGTCTGACGAGATGATGACGTCTACCGTACCGCGCCCTCTGTTCTTCGGCAGCACAACGGCTTTTGCAACGCCGTCGCAGGAAAGCGCGGTTTTCTCGTAATATGCCTTGTTGGCCCCGTTCGGCAGGGTCCTGTATGCGGAGATAACGCGCTCTCTCAGGCTTGCGTCGTTCTCCGCATCCGCTCCTCCGGAAAACGCCTCGGGATTGGTGCAGGCGGCAACGCCCTTCGGCGCCAGCATCATATAGCACACGCTGCCCGCGGGCACATTTCCCTGGCTTCCCGCCTCCTTCGCCTCGGCCTCGGCCTCACAGTACAGCTTGCCCGCCGTAATAACGGCGTCCTGCGTGGTCACAAATTCGGTCCCCGCTGCGGTCATGCAGGATGTCCCGGCGCCGGCGGTAATGTCGCTTTCCGCCGCCTCGTCTATGGAGAAACGGAGCTTTCCCCTCGCTTTGACCGCGCTCTTCCTCTCAAGCCCGCGCATCTGCGCGTGATAGTCAAGATGCTCTCCCTCTGCCGTCTGCGGGAACATCTGCCGTCTGACATATTCCTGCTGCACCGTGAGTGAAAATACCTGATATGCAAAAGCGCGCAGACGTATGGCCATGTCGCCGCCGTCGTTGAGCGCAAGGCCCGTGCGCGACTGCACGTCCGCCTTGAGCTCCTCATATATCTCATCCAATGTTTTCGTTTTCAGTTCCCCCATTCGATCTCAAATCCGCCGTCAGCGGCCGAAAACACCATCGACAGCTTCACTCCGTCATCCCCGGCGGGAAACAGCTCCAGCGACTCAAGCCGTATCCCCGTCTCGTCGGCCAGCGCCTCGGCGATATACTGCCTCGCGGCAGCCTCTCTTTGCGAGGGCGGTATCGCCGGAAGCAGATACAGTCTGCTCCCGAACTCCGGCATCAGCGCAAATCCTCCGCGCCTGGCGCACAGCTTCATTTCAACACGCTGTGCCAGCTCTCCGCTCCCCCGCACAGTCTCAAGACCGCCGTACCGTGAAGCGGCGTATTTTCCGTTCTGAAGCTTCAGCTCCGTATCACTCACCTCCGACGGCCGTGCCGTTTACAACGAGCGCTCCCGTTATACTGACGATCCCGGCAAGCTCGATGGTCCCGTTCGGGCGTATGCGTATCTTTGCCGGGCCGGAGCCGATAACGACCTCGCCGCTCTCCGGCTCCTCCCCGCTCTGGACCGCGCCCGCGATGTATTCCCCCTCGCCGCCGCATTTGAGCACGAGCACGTCCTGCCCCGCTCTCGGCCGCCAGGAAAAGCCCCCGGGCGCGATCGTCTTAAGGTTCCGCATCTCCCCGTCCCGGTCAACACCGGCGTTTTCTCCGCCGATCGTGACTGTGCCTATGAACGCCGCGTCGCCCGCGGCGCGCGCGGCCGCTTTTTCAGAAAGCCACATATATCAAATCTCCTTCATCGTAATTACCGTCCGCCCTCCGCCTTCGCCCGCGCTCACCCGTGAGCGCAGAACGGAAAAGCTCCCGCAAATACCGGCGGGACTGTCGTTGAACTCTATAATGTCGCCCGGAAACGCCGCAAAAAGCTGCGGCGTTTCGATCACGTTCAGCCGTTCCTCGTCCCGGCTCCGCTCGATCTGGTATTGACCCGTGTGCCTCATCGCGTCGTAATATGTTGCCTTGGGAACGGTCACCACTCTCCGGCTGGAGCCCCCTCTGTCCAGAAAATCGCTGTTTTCAACAGTGCTCGTTATCCCCAGCGATTTGTTAACGACCGTTGCCGCGGAAATAACGCCGTACCGTTTCTCCGTATAGCGCTGCGAACATACGGCGCTTTTCCAGTCGATCTCCAGTCTGTCTCCGCATTCTCCGTCAAGGCGCAGAACGCCGTTCCTGTCGAACCACGGGCGGACTCCGCCGCCGAACCAGGCAAAGTTTTCGATAACGCCCCACTGGCTCTGTCCGCTCGTGACCTTGAATCCCTGCACCGCCGGGAGATCTCCTGTCCTGACCTCGCTGATCCCCCATGGATAAACGTGGTTTTCCAGTATGATGCTCAGCGTAGCGGGATAATACTCGGCCGCGACGGCCTCATTGTCCAGCAGCAGCGCCGCCATGGAGCGTCCCCGCAGCACGGCGGTAAAGCCGTTTTCATCGGCCGTTATCTCAAATTCGTCCACTCTCCCGGTAAACACCCGCTCGCCCTCATGCTCCGCCGCGAACGAGACCGCGCTCTTCAGTGCGGGCAGCATGGCC
>CAKSWM010000018.1 GCA_934511545.1 uncultured Oscillospiraceae bacterium
CTCCATGAAATAGTCGTAGACCTCGGCAAGCAGCGCCTCGTCGTCCACGGAGCCGAAATACTGGTCGCCGTTTTCCTCCTCCAGCGCCTCCAGGATTATCATTCCGTAATCCGGGTCGTCCTCGTCCATGTCCGCGGGCAGGAAAGCCATATACTGCTTGTCCTTATAGTCTATTGTATCCAAAAGCTCCAGTTCAAATTCGTTGCCGTCATCGTCTGTTATGGTGATGTAGTCGCTTCCGAACTCCTCGCTCATATTATAGTTCCTCCAATCGGATTTGATGTTGGATCAATTGCCGGTATGATGCAAAGCCATGGTCTAAATTATACTACCGTGCCGACATCTATATAATACCCCAACTGCGGCAATAAATCAAGACGCGCGTACGGACTGGCACAGCTTTTTCGCTTGCAATTGCGGGCGCTTCGTAGTAGAATACTTCGGCTGAAAGGATTTTGATGACCATGAAGCTGATTGCTCAGGCGATACTGAATAACCCGAGTCTGAACCCCCTCCCCGCAATGCTGGAAGGGGGCGCTTTGCCTGCCCTCGTTTCCGGTCTCGGCAGCGTCCACCGCGCAAATCTTGCCTCTGCTATGTACCTTCGCTTTGAAAGGCCGGTGGTTATAGTCTGTCCGGACGAGACCGCCTGCGAGAACATGTGCCGCGATGTTGAGTCATACACGGGCGTAAGTCCGGTGCTTCTGACGAGCCGCGACCTTACGCTCTATACGGCGGACAGCGTCTCGCGCCAGAACGAGCAGAAGCGCGTTGCGGCGCTGGCGGCTCTCGCCTCCGGCGAAGCGCCCGTGACCGTCTGCACCGTTTCGGGACTGATCCAACGCGCCCCGGACAGGGAGAGCATGACGCGCTGTATGCTGACGCTGACGCCGATGCAGCATATTTCGCCGGAGCAGATCGAGCGCATACTTATCCGCAACGGATATTCCGTCTGCGAACAGGTCGAGGGGCCCGGACAGTTCTCGCGCCGCGGCGGCATACTCGACTTTTTCTCCCCGTCATACCCGAACCCCGTGCGCATCGAGTTCTGGGGCGACGATATAGACAGCATCAACTTTTTCGATATCGAGAGCCAGAGGCGGACGGAAATGCTCGAAAACGTGCGTCTGCTGCCCGCGGCGGAAACTCTGCCCTCCATGTGTCCCGGCGGCGAAACGGCGCTTGCGGACGGGCTTGAGGCGCTTTTGCGCCATATAAGCGCGCGCAGCGCGAAATACGACGGCGCAAAGCTTGCCGAGACCCTTCGGGCGGACGCCGAAAGGCTCCGCAGCGGAGCTTCCCTGTCCTCAGCGGACAGATATATGGAGCTTATATACCCGAAGTTTTCTACCGCGCTGGACTATCTTCCGGAGGACGCCATCGTTTTTCTTGACCAGCCGCCGAAGCTCACGGAGTGTGCGGACGGATATGAAAAACAGATGAACGAGGACATAAAAAGTCTCGTCCGGAGCGGATATATCCCCGGGAAAATATCCAATTTTTATATGTCCTGGGAGGAATGCTGCCAGCGTCTGGCCGACTGGCCGGTCGTGATGGGCGATTCCTTCACCGTCGGAAAATATCCGATGGAGCTGCGCTCGGTCATCGGGCTGGTATGCAAGCAGCTTCCGGGCTACGGCGGCAGCGCGGACACCGCCGCCGGGGACGTGCGGCATTATATAAACAGCGGCTACCGCGTCGTTGTCCTCGCGGGGGACGAGCGCAGGGCGAACCTGCTGCGCGATTTCTTCGCGGAAAAGGGCATATCCTCATACGTCGATACAAAGCTCTCGTCCCTGCCCGACGAAGGCCGGTGCTGCATTTCCGTCGGCGGTCTTTCCGCGGGATACGAGTATCCGGAGATGAAGCTTGCCTTAATAACGGACGCGCAGATGTCCAGAGGGGCGCTGAAACGGCCGAAGCGCAGGAAGGCGGCTTCCGACCGCGTAAGGCTCCAGAGCTATGCGGACCTGTCCGTCGGCGACCTCGTCGTCCACGAGCACCACGGCATAGGCCGCTTCGCGGGCATCTTCAAAATGCCGGTGGACGGCATTCAGAAAGATTATATCAAGATCTGCTATGCGGGAACGGACAGCCTTTATGTCCCCGCGACGCAGCTCGACCTTGTTTCAAAATATATCGGCGCGGGAGGCGACGACAAGCCCGTCCGCCTTTCAAAGATGGGCGGAACGGACTGGACAAAGACGAAATCCCGCGCAAAGGCCGCCGCGCGCGACATGGCCGACGGCCTTATAAAGCTCTATGCCGAGCGCAGGCGCACGCCGGGCCATGCCTTTGCGCCCGACTCCCCTTGGCAGACGGAGTTTGAAGAGCGCTTCGGCTATACCGAGACGGACGACCAGCTCCGCTGCATCGCGGAGATCAAGAAGGATATGGAATCCTCCGTCCCGATGGACCGCCTGCTCTGCGGAGACGTCGGCTTCGGTAAGACGGAGGTCGCTCTGCGTGCCGTCATGAAATGCGTGCTCGACGGAAAGCAGGCGGCGATACTTGTCCCGACGACGGTGCTCGCGCAGCAGCATTACCAGACCGCGATGCAGCGCTTCTTCGGTTTTCCCGTCACGATATCCGTCCTGTCCCGGTTCCGGACGGCGTCCCAGCTCAAACAGACGCTCAAGGATATAGCCGACGGCACCGTCGATATCGTGATCGGCACGCACAAGCTGCTTCAGAAGGACGTCCGCTTCAAGGATCTGGGCCTGCTCATCGTTGACGAAGAGCAGCGCTTCGGCGTCAGTCACAAGGAGCATATCAAGGAAATGAGCCGCAACGTGGACGTTCTGACGCTCTCGGCAACGCCGATACCGCGCACGCTGAACATGGCGCTTTCCGGTCTGCGCGACATGTCCACGATCGAGGAACCGCCGCAGGACCGTCTGCCGGTACAGACCTTCGTTATGGAGCACGACTGGAACGTCGTCTGCGATGCGATACGCCGCGAGCTCCAGCGCGGCGGGCAGGTATATTACCTGCACAACCGCGTCGAGAATATAGAACAGACGGCATCGCGCCTTTCCGCGATGCTGGAAAACGCGACCGTGGCCGTGGCGCACGGACAGATGGACCAGGATCAGCTTGCGGAGGTCATGGAGAGCGTCGCCGACGGCACGACACAGGTGCTCGTCTGCACGACGATAATCGAAACGGGCATCGACATCCCGAACGTCAATACCCTGATAATCGAGGACGCGGATAAGCTCGGCCTTGCCCAGCTCCACCAGATACGCGGCCGCGTCGGCCGGTCGTCGCGCAGGGCGAGCGCATATCTGACCTTCCGGAAAAACAAGGTGCTCTCGGAGGTGGCGGAAAAGCGGCTCGAGGCGATACGCGAGTTTGCCGAGTTCAACTCCGGCTTCCGCATCGCCATGCGCGACCTTGAGATACGCGGAGCGGGAAATCTTCTCGGCTCCGAGCAGTCGGGATATCTGACGGACGTCGGATACGACATGTATCTCAAGCTTCTGGAGGAGGCCGTGCTTGAAAAGCGCGGCGAGAAGCCGGAAAAGCGCACGGAGTGCGCGGCGGATCTCGCCGTTTCTGCGAACATCCCGGAGCGCTATGTGTCCTCTCCGGAGATACGCATGGACCTTTACCGGCGCATCGCGCTCATAAGAACGGAGGAGGAGGCCGACGACCTGACCGACGAGCTCATCGACCGTTTCGGCGATCCCCCGCCGGAGGTAAACACGCTTGTCCACGTCGCGCTTCTGCGCGGCGAGGCTTCGCGCGCGGGGATAACGGACATAAGCCAGAAGGCGGGCTTCCTGCGCTTCAAGCTCGGCGATTTCGACATGGAGCGGGTGTCCCTGCTCTACGGACAGCCGCAGTATAAGGGCCGCGTCAAGGTCGAAGCCGGAAACGAGCCCTGCATCAGCCTGAAGCTCAAAAGCAAGATGCGCATACTGTCCGAGGCGCGCGCTTTTGTCGAGGCCTATGACGGAACCAAAAACGAACAAACTGTAAATTCATAGACGCCCGTGTTGCGATTTTCCCGGCGGCGGGCTATAATTACAAGCATCATTCACACAAGCGGACTTTTAAGGAGAAAACGATGAAAAGAACGATTTCAGCAATACTGGTCCTGACGCTGCTCGCGGCCCTGCTCTGCGGCTGCTCCGGCAGCGAGGTCAGAAACTACACCGACCCGACGGAAGCTCCCGCAGAGGAGACCGATGACCCCGCAGAGGTGACGGAAGCTCCCGCCGAGGATAACGATATCCCCGACTATACCTATGCCTACGAGAAATACGATCCCGACACTGTTGTAATGACGATAGACGGCGAGCCCGTGTACTGGGACGAATATTTCTACTGGATGATGGACGCGATGTACCTTGTCGCCTATTATTACGATTATGTGACGGACTGGAACGCGGCCTGCGCCTTCGATTCGTCCATGACCTATGACGAGTATATCGGGCAATATGCCAACAGCACGGTCAAAATGTACCACAGCATGGAGAACAAGGCCAAAGAGCTCGGCATCACCATGACGGACGAGAACAACGCATATATCGACGAGCTCTGGCAGGAGGACGTTGAAAACGTCGGTTCCGAGGAGGACCTCATCGAGAGGATAAAACAGGTATACCTGACGAAGGACCTCTATTATTACATCAACACGATCTCCGTGCTGGCGGATTCCACCTTCAACGAGCTTTACGGCGAGACCGGTGAAAAGCTCAGCGAGGAGGACATCATAAACTACGGCGAGGACTCCGGCTATATCCGCGTCAAGCACATCCTCTTCAAGACGACCGACGACGAGGGCAACGCGCTCACGGACGAGGAGGTCGCCGAGAAGAAAAAGAACGCCGAGGAGGTCCTGGCTCAGCTTGCCTCCGCCGGAAGCAGCGAGGAGCTTGAGACCCTGTTCGACCAGTTCATGAACGAATATTCGGAGGACACCGGACTCACCGTCTATCCGGACGGCTATTGCTTCACTGCCGGGGATATGGTTGAGGAGTTCATGACCGCCAGCGCTTCTCTCGGCGAATACGAGCTGTCGGAGCTTGTCTCCAGTGAGTTCGGATATCATATCATCCTGCGCCTGCCGCTGCGCACGGCCGACGTGCCCATCAACGACGGCACCAACGATCTGCGCTATCTTGCGGCGAGCGACATGTTCAACGCCAACGTCGAAAGCTGGGCCGAGGAGGCCGAGGTCGTCTGGGCCGAGGGCTTTGAGGATATTACCCCGGCGAAGATATTTGCCGTAAGCGAGTGAGAGCATTAAAAACCTGAAAATTAAAACCGAAGCGGCGTACACATGTACGAAGCTTCGGTTTTTTATTATTTTATTTATTTATTTTTTCCTTTTATCTTTTTTCTGGATGTTATCCAGCGTGCGTCTGCTCCGCAGGGGGTAACTTTTCTTGCTCGTGCAAGAAAAGTCACCAAAAGAACACGCCAAAAGGGGACTCTTGCGAGCCGTCCCCTTTTGGATTTCCCCTCCTAAGACATGGACGGGTACGGGTGTGACCAGCAGCTCAAAATGCACCGGCCCTGAAAAGCAAGTGCTATTCTCCACGTTGAAACAATCGTGCTGCTATCGCTACGCACGAAGCGTCGAAAGTGACAGCTTATCGCTCCGCTGGGCTCTCGGATGAGAAAAAAGCGCCAACCATCGCACAACGAAAATACTACCGCGCGTGGCGTGAGCAACGCGGTTGTTTAAACGTAACGATTTGTAAAGCCCTTTTCGCTCCGGAAATTGCTATTTCTATTTCAAACGGTACCCGTCCATGTTTTAGGAGGGTGATTCTTAAGAGGGGCGGCTTGCAAAAGCCCCTCTTAAGCCTGTTCTTTTGGTGACTTTTCTTGCAGGAGCAAGAAAAGTTACCCCCTGCGGAGCAGACGCAGTCTGGATGCTATCCAGATTAAAGATAATAAGATAAAGCGAGCAAGAAAAGTGCCTCTCCGAAGGAAACCCAGCTTGGTAAAGCTAAAAGGAAAAAACAGAAGGAAAAAGATGAAGAAAATCCCCCCTGTATCCCCCGCTCGGCAGAGCTAAAAATCAAAATCAAAAAGACAAATACTGCGCCATCCACCTGATAAGCTCCGCGCACTCGGCGCGGGTCATCGCGCTCTGCGGACGGAAAAGCTCGACATCGTTCTTCGAGCGGAAGCCGCCGCTGCGGAAAAAGCTGTCCGCGCTGCCGCTGCGTATGAACGAAACGCTCTCCCGCGCCCACGGGCTGATGCGGTCGTCGTCCGTATAGATCCCGATGCGGCCGCACGGAGAGAAGCGGAAGCCGAGCACCCTCGCGGCGACGACATAGAACTGCTCACGGGTTATCTCTTCGCCGGGCAGGAACGTGCCGTCCTCAAACCCGGTCACATATCCACTTTCCGCGCACCAGGCGACGGCGGGGGCGTACCATTCATCGCCGGAGACGTCCGAAAACACGTCTCCCGCCCCGCCTTCAGGCGCGGGAGAGCCGAAGAGCCGGTGTATGACGGAGGCCGCCATTGCGCGTGTCAGGCGTCCGTTCGGGTCAAAGCCGTTTCCGGAGCCGCGCATGAGGCCGTTTTGAAGGACATAGGCGATATCGACGCTGGCCCAGCCGGGGTCCGGCCCTCCCGTGAGGTCCTCCGCTCCGGCATAGGTGTGCCCGGCGGAGAGATGAACGCCGCGGAGCCGGAAAAGCTCCTCCACCGTCACGAATTCATAGCCCTCGGCGCGGAGCGTGTCTATCAGCCGCAGAGCGGCGTTCACGTTCTCCATGCCGTGCTGGTCGTGCAGCAGCACGATGCTCCCGTCGCGTATCTGCGAAAGCGCGCGCGTGTAAAGCTCGTCCTCGGTGCAGTCCGCTCCCGCAGCGGGGTCCACGGTCCAGGTTATGAGAGGCGCGCCTATCAGCGCCTCAAGGCGCGGGTCGCTGCGCCCGTCGCCATATGGCGGACGCACCATCCAGCTGCCGGCGCCGAGGATACGGTCGAGCGCGGAGTCCGTTTTTCCGATCTCCTCGAGCACCTCTTCGTCCGAAAGCAGAGTCAGGTGCGGGTGGCTGTACGAGTGGTTGGCGATCTGGTGTCCGGCGTCGTAGGCGCGCTTTACTATCGCCGCGTTCTCGAGTACGATATCGTCGAAGCGGTCCGTCAGCGAGTTGCCCATGACGAAAAAGGTCACCTTTGCGTTTCTCTCGTCCAGCCCGTCGAGCAGCGCGGGGGTATATTTCGGGTTTGGGCCATCATCGAAGGTGAGCGCTATGAGTTTCGGCTCCTGCGCAAAGGCACAGACGGTCAATGCGCACATAAGCGCCGCTGCCGTGATGATCGATAAAAACCTTTTTTTCGCTCCTGTCACGCGATCAGCCTCCTAACGGGCATAGTATACTGCAAAATAGGTGAGAATACCATTACTTCTTTTACTTTTAGCTTTACCAAGCATTAGTCTCTTTCAGAGGGACATACTTTTCTTGCAGGAGCAAGAAAAGTGCCTCTGCGAAGCAAATCCAGCCTGGTAAGGCTAAGAGGAAAAAAAGAAAAAAACGAGCAAGAAAAGTTACCCCCTGCGGAGCAGACACAGTCTGGATGTTATCCAGGTTAAAAATAAACACTTACGCCCGGCCATTGTTATCCCAAAGGCCGGGCGCTGTGTTTTTTAACGGGTCATTCAAAATATTCGACGCTGCCGCATCTGCGCGGGATCAGAAGGTTATGACCTCCGGCTCGCCCGCTCCGGAGAATGCAGCGGTCGCGTCCTTGAGATACCAGACCTCGTTGTTGCCGTCGCCGGCGCTGTACATGCCGGCAAGTCCGGGATGATCGTCAAGCAGGCTCTGCTGGGCCTCGATGCGCTCGTCGAGAACGACGGTCGCGGCGACGCGGAGCGTTCTGCCCTTATTGAAGGCGCAGATCTCGACCTTCGGGTTCTTGTGCATCTGCTTTGAAACGGGCTTGGAAGCGCCGGTGTGGATGTAGAGCTTTCCCTCGAAAATGTGCGCCGCACCGAATGGGCGGACACGGGGCTGGTCGCCCTCGACTGTTGCGATGTAGAAAACTCCGCACTCTTTCAGAAAACTTTGTACCCTCTGCATTTGATGATGTCCTCCTTGTTAGTATACGAATATAATTTGATTTTTGCAAGACGTTGAAAAAATTTCGGCAGCCGTGGTATAATTACAGCCGCGGAAACGCATTTGAAAAGAAATAAACCGGGGGAATTTTGCCATGGCAAAGCTTATTGACCGCATACTGCCCGGCGGACAGACGATGACGGAGATCGACGGCTACGGCGGGGACGCGGACTTTTATACGATATACGAGCTGGTCGAAAGGCTGATACAGCCGGAAGCGCAGAGAACGACGATCGACAGCCTGTGCGTCGGCGGCTCCTTCCGCAAGGACGGCATCACCGTCCGCATGAGCAGCGAGGGGATAACGGACAACTTCTCCTTCGTCTATGACGCGCGCGGACTGTCCGGCGCGGAGACGGAAAAGCTCCGCTCCTGGCTCGGGGCAGTCGCCGGTGCTCTGCCCGAAAGGAACTGACACAGTCACTCCAGCGAAGGGCTGATGTCGCGCAGAAAGTTTGCCCGGCCCTCCGCCAGATCGAGAAATTCAAGATAAACAAAAGAGCGCGTCAGCCGCATCATAAGGTCGCCGTCGTCCCAGTCCAGGCCGGTCAGCGCCTTTATCTTGCGCAGGCGGTATTCAAGCGAATTGCGGTGGAGGCACAGCGCCTCCGCCGTTATCTGCGTTTTCTGGGCATATCTGAGATAGGTTTTCAGCGTTTCAAAGTATGCCGAGCCATATTCCCCGTCGTACTCCCGCAGACGCAGAACGAACGGATGGCAGCGGCGGCGCAGATCCTCGCCCGCCTTGTAGAGGGAGTTGGCCTCTATCATGCTCTCGCAGGCGTCGTATTCGGCAAGGCGGAACACCATGCCTTCCGGCGTCGGGCGGCTGAGATAGCGGCTGATCTCCAGCGCGGAAAGGGCCTCCGAATATGCGTGGGCGAAGTCCTTCATGTCAAAAAACTCGCGGCTCGTTCCGCAGTGAACGTGGTAATCGCTTATAAAGCCGCTCAGCTCCTGCTCGCTGCGCATGTCGAAGGTGCGCTTCGTCTGATAGTTTGTCAGCATGACGAGCGTTTTTCCGTATACCGTCGAGATCGAGCCGGGGCAGATCATCTCCAGATAGCTTATGATGCTGCGTATCGACTGGCGAAAGGGCTTGTGCGCGTCAAGATCCATTACCATGATGCGGAAGAAGCCCTCGTGCGGATAGTGGACCTCCGCCGACTGGCTCATGAAAAAGGTCTCCGCGGCGGAGCCGCCCTCTATGAGTATCGTCAGAAAGGCCTCCATTATATCGCCGCGGACGAACCCGGCCTGCGGGTTATTGCCGATCAGCGAGGCCAGAGCCTCGGTCATGACGGCGAGGATGCGCGTTTCGCGCCGGGTCGGTATGCCCCTGGGCAGTCCCATGGCGATCCTGCCGATGCGCTCGCCCTCGAACATGACGTCGCCCATCAGGTTATAGCCGCCGGTCTGCTCGTTCCGGGTCAGGCGGAGCGTTCCGCCCGGCGTTTCACAGAGGTTCCGGATTATCTGGCTGTGGTTGCCGCCCATGAACTCGGGCACGACGCCGTGCGCGATAAACGTATCCCAGTCCGGCTCGCCGTAGAGCTCCGGCGGGCAGGTGTGGGCGATGATGGTGTGGGTATAGTCGGAGATGACCATCGGCAGATCGAGCGACTGGTTGGCAGCGTCCAGCACGGCCTGCGGCTTCTGCTTGCGCAGAAGCGCCTCATAAATGCGCGAGACGGCGCCCGCAACGGCAAGCTCGTCGGCAAAAAGGCCGCTCAGCCTTTTGTGCAGCCGCTCACCCGCGCCGGGGTCCGGACAGATGAGGATGTTTGCGCCGCCCTCCGTGAAGCCGGGGGGCAGAACGCGCTCGCCCATCACGATCAGGCAGGATGTGCCGCCCGGCGGCGTTTTCGGCAGCGGCTCGCCGGCGGGCAGAACATAAAGAGCCTCCGGTTCCCACCGCTGCGCCGGCAGACTGCCGGGAAAGGATATCTCCGCCGTGCCGGATCCGGACACCTGGCGGATACGGAATTCGCTCAGCTCTATGAGAAGTTCGCTTATCCTGACGCTCATCGCGCTCGTCCTCCCTGTTTTCGTTTGCAGCAGCAATATTTCTGCATTTTCACAATCACGCCTGCATTTATTCTAACCTGTTTTGACTAAAGAGTAAAGTACATATTGTCAAAAATATGCTACATTTGTGCAGACGCACAAAAACATATACGAATCTTTGTGTTTTGAATAATGACATCATAAATTTGCGCTGTTAGAATAAAGATAAAGTTTTGCCGGGGAAAGACCATGTCCCGGCAGGTTAAGGAGGACACGCATGACAAAGAAACTTTCGGCCGGCGAGATCTGGGTCATCAATGAGACCACCAGACTGGACGGACTGACGATAGAGCCGGGCGCCGAGCTTCGCGCTCCGGAGGGACACTATCTTGCCATGACCGTCAACGGTATCGGCGAGATGATGGAGCCCGGCGAATATACGGGCGACATCGTTCTTACCGTTGCAAAGATCTTCACCAAGGAGACCTATCGCTTCGGAAGATACAGCAACACCGACTATCAGGCCGGCATCATCATCAACGACGGCAAATTTGTTGCGGATTCTTCCGTAACATCCATCATACGCGGCGGAAGCTTTGACGAAAAGTCCGCGCAGGGCATGGAGATAACCTCCAACCAGTGGGACTTCAACGGCTTCTTCGTCACGGGCGACAGCGAATATACCATCAGCGACGTCAAGATCGACCTCACCGGCGACGGCACGGACGATTTCGTCGGCCTCGGCGCGGGCATCGCCGTCTCCGGCACCGCGAAAGTCACCGTCAACAACGCGGAGATCCACTCCAACGGCGTCGGACGCGGAACGGCTTTCGTCGGCAGCGACAGCGAAGTCACCTTCAACGACTGCTTCTTCACCCTCAACACCGGTCACCCGACCGAGGATGAGCTTGCGGCAAAGGGCGACGACCGCATGCTCGAGCCGCCCTGGCAGATGGGCATCCGCGGCTACGGACGCACGACCAACGTTGCGGGCATGGCCACGGTCAACTACAACCGCTGCCATTTCATCTCCAACTCCTGGGGCGTTCTGTCCATCGACGGCGGCTGCGTGACCCGCATGAACGCAAAGGACTGCCTCATCGAGCTGCGCGGCGACAGCGGCTACGGCGTTTTCTCCATCGCGGACGACGTTGCCTTCGACTATGCCAAATTCGGCGACTACGGCTCCTATGACGTTCTCGACCACTGCGTCGTCAACGTTCCCACATATCCGATCATCATGTCCCTCGGCAAGAGCGGCGGCGCCTTCATCAACGGCTCCACCATAAACTCCAGGCGCTTCGGCTCCATCATCTTCCGCAACAGCGGCGGCAAGCTCGAGGTCAAGAGCGGCACGACGATGAACACCGGCAGAGCCACCTTCCTGCTCAAGGGCGCAAACAGCTATATCGAGTGCGACGACGCACACCTCAACCCCGCCAACGGCGTCATTCTCCAGGTCATGGACAGCGACGAGACCGGCATGGGCGGCGGCGCTTTCATCGTCCCCATCGGCAAGAAGGACAAGAAGATCCGCGGCCGCGACCTGACCGTCGCAAACCCGACCGAGGACGTTTTTGCAAGCTTCTCCAACATGACCGTAAAGGGCGACATGTACAACACGACCACCAACCTGCTGACCAACTGCCAGTCCGATCCCGACGTCACGGGAGACGGCCCCCCGCCGATGGACTTCGGCCAGGTCCGCGGCATGGGCACCGACCTCCAGGGTGCGAAGAACGTCGATATCTCCTTCAAGAACGCAAAGGTCGAGGGCATTATCAGCTCCGCCACCGCGGCATACAGGGACGGCGTTACCCGTATCGACAAGTCCAACTGCGAGGAGCTGGGCGA
>CAKSWM010000019.1 GCA_934511545.1 uncultured Oscillospiraceae bacterium
GGCGTGCACAGACAGGCTTTCCGGCGGTACAGCCGCCGGAAAGCCTGCAAGACTGAGCTAACGAAAAGGAGGCCGATGCAATGCTGTATGCAATAGTCGCGGTCATCGTACTTATACTCGATCAGGGTCTCAAATATTGGACGACAGTCAACATTGCGCTGGACGGGGCCACCCGGGAGCTTTTGCCCGGCGTTGTCCACCTTACGAATATCCACAACTCCGGGGCCGCCTTCGGACTGCTTGACAGCGTATCCTTTGCGCGCTGGCTATTCGTTATATTGACGGTCATTTTTGTGATAGTTGTCATCGTGCTGGTCGCGGCAAAGACGATCAAGGGCGGATTTGGCCGCTGGATGGCCGTCCTCGTGGTCGCGGGCGCGATCGGAAACTGTATCGACCGTGTGCTCCATGGCTATGTTGTCGATATGTTTGAGCTGGAGTTCATGACCTTCCCGGTATTTAACATCGCGGATATATTCATAACTGTCTGCGGTATCCTCTTCTGCGTTTATATCATTTGCAGCGGAAGCGGCAAGGAAGAGGTAGACGAGGAGGCGGAGAAAGCAAAGGCGGCCCGCCTTGCCGCTGCAAAGCGCAGCAAGGGAAATGTCGCCAATATCGACGAGATCAGCAAGATATCCGCCGGAGGAAAGGCTCCGGCAAAGAGCGAAAAGCCGGAAAAAGCCGCGGAAAAGCCCGCGGAAAAGCCGAAGGCCGTCCCCCAAAAACCTGCCGCCGCGGCGGGCAGGCGCATGACCGTTGAGCAGCAGCGCGAGGAATATGCGCGCCGCCAGCGCCAGACCTATGAGCACGGGGCAAAAACCAAGCCGAAGAGCGATGATTTCTTTGCCGAGTGGGAAAAGAAGCAGGAACCGGAATCCGTTCCTGTCTTTACTCCGCCCACAGCGAAAGAGGAGAGCAGGTCCCGGCCCGAGCCGGAGGCAAAGCCCGCGCCGGCAGAGAAGGAAAAGACCCGCGTCACTGTCAATGACGAGGAAATGGAGTTTTCGCTCGAGGACATTCTCGACGAGTTCAAATAATGGAAATACTGAAAATAACGGCACAGGAGAGCGGAGAACGTATCGACGCTCTCCTTGCCCGTTGCGCGGATATCACGCGCTCACAGGTCCAGCGGCTTCTTGAGCAGGGGGCTGTGACGCTCAACGGAGCCGTGGTCAGAAAGAGCCGCCGCACTGCCGCGGGGGAGACATTTGTGGTAGCCCTGCCGGAGCCTGAGCCGGTGGAGCTCATGGCACAGGATATACCGCTCGACATCGTCTACGAGGACGACGATGTGATCGTTGTCAACAAGCCGCGCGGAATGGTCGTTCATCCCGCGCCGGGACATCCGGACGGTACGCTTGTAAACGCGCTGCTGTTCCACTGCGGCGACTCCCTGTCCGGTATCGGAGGAGAGAAGCGGCCGGGCATAGTCCACCGCATAGACCGCGATACCTCCGGGCTTCTGATCGCCGCGAAGAACGACTTTGCTCACCAGCATCTCTCCGCTCAGCTTGCCGACCGGAGCCTTTCGCGCGAATACGAGGCCGTCGTGCGCGGGCGTCTGCGCGAGGACGAGGGGACGGTGTTCGCGCCGATAGGAAGGCATCCCGTGGACCGCAAGCGAATGGCGGTTACGGAAAGGGGCTCGCGTCCGGCAGTGACACACTGGTCCGTTATCGCAAGGTATAACGGCTATACTCATGTCCGCTGCAAGCTGGAAACGGGGCGGACGCATCAGATACGCGTACACATGGCGTATATCGGACATCCGCTGCTCGGGGACGAGGTATATGGCAGGGGCACGGAAAAGGGGCTGACGGGCCAGTGCCTGCACGCACGGCGGCTGCGCTTTGTCCATCCGCGAACGGAAGAGCATGTCGAGCTTTCCGTTCCGCTGCCGGATTATTTCCTCGAGGTTCTCGAAAAGCTGGGCAGCCCGATAAACTGACACAGCATAATACACGCAAAGACGAGATCAAGGCAATACCCCGCATCGGGGTGCTGCCTTGATCCTGCATATGCGTATATTGATATCAAAGACATAAGCTGTGGTGCGAAATAAGGCACACAGATCGCACCGGCGGATGGTAAAATAGACACATGCATTATAATTCGGAGGTATATGAACAATGACTCTTGAGGAGCTCAAGCAGTTCTGCACTGTTGCGCGGATGGGGAACATAACCAAGGCGGCCAATGCTCTTTTCATCAGCCAGCCTTCGCTCAGCCGCCATATAAGCAGCCTGGAGACTTCCCTTGGCGTACAGCTCATGTACCGGGACAACCGCCGCATTTCGCTCACGCGGGCGGGAGAAGAGTTCCGCCTTGGGGCGGAGGAGATACTCGGCCGCATAGATCAGCTTGAGGAACGCGTCAGAACTGTCGGAAACGACGGCGAGGGGCATATCGTCATTGCCAGCATAAACTTCAGACATCCGTGGCTGTTTGATTTTTACAACAGCTTCCGATTCGATCATCCAAAGCTTTATTTCGACATCCGGCACTATCCTCTCGGCGCGGGCGTATCGCGTGCACTTCGGAACCACGAGGCGGATATCGGCGTCTGCTGTTCCTTTGAGCTTCCGCTCGAGCGCGACAGGATAGAAAGCGTCTCCGTCGGTCGGGACGAGCTCGCGGTGCTGCTGCCCGCGGGTCACAGCCTTTCGGCCGAAAGCGAGATCGGGCTTGAAATGCTCGAAGGGGAATCTTTTTTGAGTCTTTCCGGCTGCACTCAGGAGATGCTGAACTATTTCAGCTTTCCGAAAATGCCATTTGCCGGGACTGCGTCGGATATCGAAACGCTTGTGCTGAAGGTGCGCTCCGGCCTCGGCTTTACGATACTTCCCGCGATGATCTGCGAACTTCATGCCAACGGCTGTGCCGTGAAGCGTATCGCCGGGTTCGACTCCGGCTATGATATAGCGGCCTTTTGGCCTAAAAACGTCTCTAACCCGACCATACCCGTCTTTATAGACGCCCTGAAAGAGTACAGCGGGAACAAATAAAAAATACGGATCGGCATAATATCGCCGGTCCGTATTTTTGTTGTCATTCACTTTCCGGCGAGGACGCCGTTCCGCCTTCCAGAAACGGAGAATAGACCATGATAGCGTCGTTTTCCACGACAAGTTCCTCGCAGAGAAGTTCATCCTGTGCGTTGAACCGGCGGCGGTAAAGCTTGTTGCGGCGGGTGTATCCGCCCCAGTATTCCCCGCGCATCTCGTGGTCCCTCTCCACGATCTCATAGCGGTATTCCGGAGGGGAGGAAACTCTTATTTCGCCCTCAAGATATTCGCTGCCGACCGAGACAAGGAGCTGAAAGGTGTCCTGCGTGTCGTTCCTGAGCATCAGGTCGCCGTGCGGATAAAAACAGGTCGCGCCGCTGCCGAAGGGCTGTGTCCGGTTGGAATCGGGAAAAACGTCGTGCCCGTGTCTGTGACGCTCTATGACGGTCAGGGGCGTGTGCAGAGCCATCCAGAAGATAAGGTTTGACATCTGGCAGAGACCGCCGCCCGTTCCCGAACAGACCTTCCCGTTTTGGAGCACCATGCCCTCGACATAGCCGCGGCGCCGGGACGGTTTGCCGATCAGCCTCCAATAGCTGAAAACCTCGCCCGGACGGATGATAACGCCGTTGAGGCGTTTGGCCGCGAGACGCAGATTGATGATCTTGTTTTCCTGCATCCACATGTCCACGTCCTTGAGCGTCCTGCGCAGTATCGTCCTGTGCGCGAAACAGGAATACGGCAGCGGCTCATCCTGAAACGATTTGGCAAAGTATCTGCTCTTTTTGACCCAGAGCGCTCGTCTGCGCGCTCCGTAATACATAAGGCCCAGTGCTGACCTGAGCTTGGAACGGTAAACCGGCTGTTCGATAACTGTCATTTCATCGCCTCCACAAAATGCAGCATATGTCCGACTCTTTCTTGTCATTCGATGGTAGTATGACGATAAAAAAGTGTCCGAAGTTGCATCGAACTTCGGACACAAAGGAATTTTCTGTTATATCTGCATAGCGGCGTCGAAAGCCGTGCGATTGCATATACGGAGGTTTTTTGCGGTCTCGCAGTCGCCAAGCTTGAAAAACACCGGAGCGCAGTCGCGGAAGGACTCGGCAAGAGCTGTGCGGGAGCGCATGCCGGCGGAGAAAACGACGGTGTCACAGGGGATCTCGTGCTCGGAACCGTCCGTCAGGTCAACATAGCCGACGCTGTGTTCGGTTATGAAGCTTGAGCGGGCGTTGACATGCACATCGCACTCCCTGGGGATGATGTCCTGAATGGCGAGCTGGGGCGCATAGGCGCTGGCTGCGGCGAGCTCAGGCAGCATTTCGATTATGCTGACCTTTTTTCCGCCGCGCGCAAGATACAGCGCGGTCTCGCAGCCGACTTCACCGCCGCCGATGACGACAACGCGCTCTCCTACCCTGTCCAGATGGCCGAAGCAGGGCTCGGCGGTCATGACGTGGGGCATGCCGTGGCCGGGGATCGGGATGATGACGGGATCAGAGCCGACGGCGGCAAAAACGACGTCTAAATTCTCCTTTTCGATCATCTCCGGCGTCGCCTCGCAGTTCAGGATCACCTTCACCCCGAGCTTTTCGACCATGTTTTTCTGATAGGTCAGAGTATCGTTCAGTGCATATTTGAAGTCGGCGTGCTTTGCAAAGACGATCTTTCCGCCAAGCTCCGACGCTTTTTCATATATCGTGACGTCGTGTCCGCGCTGGGCGGCAAATATAGCGCCCGCCATTCCGGCAGGGCCGCCGCCGATTATGCCGACGCGCTTGGGCGTTGTCGAGGCCGGTATGAACTGGTTGAGAATATATTCGCGCCCGACCTTTGGATTGGCGGCGCAGCCGAATTCCATCTCCATATCGTAGCTCAGGCAGAAGAAGCACTTCAGGCAGGGAATGATCTCGTCCTCGCGCCCGTCGCGCATTTTGTTGACGCAGTCGGCGTCCGCGATCGCGCCGCGGGCCATTGCAACGACATCCGCGCCGCCGGTCGCAAGAGTTTCCTCAATGAGTTCCGGCTTCTGGAAAGCGCCGAGGGTAAGAACGGGGATGCTGATGCCGCTTTCCTTGACCGCGCGCGCGTACTTCGCGTTGCAGCCGGGCTGATAGAATTCGACGGGGTGCATGATGGTCTGGGTCACGTCCTCCTGGACCGTGCCGCAGGAGATATGGGCCAGGTCGATCCTGTCCTCGACTCTGCGCAGGAAGTCGATGCAGTCCTCAACGATGCCGCCGCCCTCGACCAGCTCATCGCCGGAGAGACGGACCTCGATGGGAACGCGGGGACCGATCGCCTCGCGTATCGCGTCGATTATCATGATGGGGAAGCGCGCGCGGTTTTCGGCGCTGCCGCCGAAGGCGTCCGTGCGTGTGTTGTATTTCGGGGAAAGGAAGTTTGCAACGAAGGTGCCGTGGCCGAAATGGAGCATTATCATGTCAAAGCCGACCTTGACGGCATACTTCGCGGCCAGGGCGTAATCCTGAGCCATTACGCGCATCTCATCCTCCGAGAGGGCAGGGCAGTATTCTCCGGTCTCCTCGTCGGTCTCTCCGCTCGTGCTCCAGCAGACCAGCCCTCCGTTTTCGTCAAAGGAATGGCGGCAGAAGGCGAGCAGCTCAAGAGAGATCTTCGCGCCGAAGAAATGCACCGCGCTGGTCAGACGGTACCAGTAGTTGTGATACTGCTCGTTGAATATATCGGGGTCGGAGTGGATGCTGTCGTGGAACTGAAGCATAACGCGGTCCATGTTCTGTGCCGAAAAGGTGATGCAGGCGGCGCCGCCGCGCGCCTTTTCGCGGTAATGGGCGATGATAGCCTCGTTGGGGTATGGTTCGCCCGCGGCGAGAAGATGAACGCCGGTCGGTGCGGTCCAGATGCGGTTCTTGAAGATGACTCCAGGCCCCTTGCCAAGCGTTATGGGGCTGAAAATATGCGGATATTTTCTTTCCATACCAAAACTCCAATCTGTGTTTTTGTGCGCGCAGCCTTTGCGGTCTGATGATAACTAATTTTATCATCGGCGTTTTCATATTTCAAGCTTTGCGGTGCATTTAGCAAAAACTGTCCGTTGTTTGCTGGTTCTGTCCGTCATACTTTTCGGATTTATTTTTTCCGGCGTTTGTGGTATACTTGATTTCGGCCTGCTGCACATGGCCGCAGACCGAATGTAAGGAGAGGTCATGACATCTTGAAGGAAAACTACCAGATGCAGCTTGACGGGATAACGCAGCACATAACGGGGGGAAAACCCACGCTTCTGCTGCATAGCTGCTGTGGCCCGTGCAGCAGCTATGTCCTTGAATATCTGACGAAATATTTTAGTGTGACGGTCCTTTTCTACGGCCCGAATATCCAGCCGTACGAAGAATACCGGAAACGCCTTGAAAACCAGCGCAGACTGATAGAGGAGATGCCCTGCGGGAGTCCGGTCTCGATCATGGAGTGCGAATATGACGGCGAAAGCTTCATAAAGGCCGTGCGCGGGCTGGAGCGGGAGCCGGAGGGCGGGGAACGCTGCACCGCCTGCTTCCGTCTGCGCATCGAAGAGACGGCGCGGCTCGCGGCCATGCACGGCTTTGAATGGTTCTGCACGACGCTTTCTGTGTCGCCGCACAAGGACGCCGTGCGCATCAATGCGATAGGGCGGGAACTATCCGAAAAGTACGGCGTCAAATGGCTGCCGAACGATTTTAAAAAACGGGGCGGCTACCAACGAAGCATCGAGCTGTCAAAGCAGTATGGCCTGTACAGGCAGAATTACTGCGGCTGTATTTACAGCAAACACGATTGACACGGCCGGGCATATATGTTATGTTGTCAGTACAACTGGACCGGGCAGGTTTCCACACCCTGCCAGCGGGGATCCGCACATAAAAAATGGAGATATGACCTATGATGAGAAAGAAAACCAGAAGACTTGTAATGTCAGCCGCCGTTGCCGCCGTCTACACGGTGATGAGCTATTTCGGCAATATATTCGGACTCACATATGGTCCCGTGCAGTGCCGCTTTGCAGAGGCGCTGTGCGTGCTTCCGTTTTTCTTTCCGGAAACGGTCTGGGGGCTGTTTATCGGCTGTATTCTGACGAATCTCATGAGCGCCTACGGACCGATCGACATAGTCTGCGGCTCTCTTGCGACCCTGGCTGCCGGTCTTATAACGGCCAGAGTTAAAAAATGGTGGCTTGCGCCGCTGCCCAGCGTTGTCATAAACGGTATCGTCGTCGGCGCGGTCATCGCATGGATGCAGACCGGGGCAACAGGCGCGTTTTGGGCGGCGTTTGCCTACAACGGGCTGACCGTCGCCGCGGGCGAGGCGATAGCCTGTTATGTTCTGGGGACAATTATCCTCAGGACCGTGCCGAAGATCAGGCTCTTCCGGGAGCTTTAGCCAGATGCCGCAAAACAGGAAGGAGCAACTTCATGAAAATCAGAAAAGCGGTCATCCCCGCAGCCGGAATGGGGACAAGAATGCTTCCGGCGACCAAAACCGTTCCCAAGGAGCTGCTGCCGCTGGTGGACAAGCCGGTGCTGCACTATATCGTCGAGGAGGCGGTGCGCTCCGGCGTTGAGGAGATAATAATCATAACCAGCGCGGGAAAGTCCGCGATGGATAATTATTTCAGCCCATCGAACGAGCTTTATGAAAAGCTCTGCAAGGTCGGCAAGGAGCACGAGGCGGAGCTTATCCGCCAGACCTATGAGATGGCGAAGTTCACTTTCGTGACGCAGGAGGAGCAGAAGGGGCTTGGCCATGCCGTCTGGTGCGCCAGAAACGCCGTCGGAGACGAGCCGTTCGGCATCCTTCTCGGTGACGACATCATGCTCTGCCGTGAACGCCCTGTTCTGCGCCAGCTTATCGACGCCGCGGAGAAGTATTCCTGCTCCGCGATAGCAACGCGCGAGGTGGACGACGAGCACATTGTAAAATATTCCTCGCTGAAGATATCGCCGCTTGAGGAGCGTATCTACGAGATAACGGACATGAACGAAAAGCCGACGCTGGAGGAAAAGCTCTCAAACAACGCGATCATGGGCCGCTATGTTCTTACGCCGGATATATTCGGGATACTGGGGAGCACGCCGCCCGGACGCAATAACGAGATACAGCTGACGGACGGCCTGCGTGAGCTTGTCCGGCGCGGCAGGATGATCGCCGTCGACTTCCTCGGAACGCGCTATGACACGGGCAACCCACGCGACTATGTTGCAACATTCCTGGACTTTGCGCTCGAGGATCCGGAGGTTTCCGAGTTCACGCGGGAACTGATAATCAAAAAAGCGAAGCAGCTTTCAGGCAAATAGACGATATAAAAACCCGGCTCCTCGCCATAGCAGGCGGGAAGGCCGGGTTTTGCTGTTCTATCGGCCGCCAGGCGAAAAACGCCCATCAGCTGGCGGCGTTTTCTCTCAGGATGCGTCTTGCGGTGTCCGTGAGCTTCAGGCCGGATTCCATGCTCCTGCGCTGTATGAAGCGGTGAGCGTCGGCCTCCGGCATACCGCTCTTGCGGCAGAGCAGCGCCGCGGCCTTTTCGATGACCTGTCTTTCGGTCCCGCGGTCCGGCGCGCTTTTGCGGGAGAGCATATCCAGCATCTGCTCAAGCATACGCACGGAGGCCACGACGTCGGCCTTTGTGACGGGCGCGGGAAGCGTGAACACGCTTTCTCCGCCGCAGTCCCCGAGCTGATCGGGCGGAGCGATGACAAGGATGAAAGCCCTTCCGTCAAGGCCGCGCGCAAGCTCGGCGGCGGTCATATCCGCGAGCTTATAGCCGCAGATAACAAGGCCGCCGTTCAGATCCTGTACTTTCCTTATCACTTCCGCGCCGGAACGGCAGACGCTTTTTACGGTCATTCCCACGCTGTCAAGCATGTCGGAGATACGCCGTCTGTTTGATCCACTGTCGAATGCAACTATTATCTGGCTCATTTGCTTCACCTTCCTTGGGGAGTGTATGTGCTGGATCAGCGGGCTATGATAAACCCATGGAGATCTTCCGGCCATGATATGCCTTCGGCGGCGAGCCCGAAAGATCGTTATAAAAAGAGCAAGGGCGCTCCTGACGAAACAGGAGCGCCCTTGCTCTTTACACTGTGGAAATTATAACCTCCGGGGAGGAAAAAGTCAATAGCCGGACGAAAGCTTTTTTTGACAATTTGATAAAGCAGCCGCCGGGGCGGCGTGTTTTACAAGCCCCCGGAGAGAGCCGCAAAGCAAAAAAGGAAGCCCCGAAGGGCTTCCTCTTTTGCTTTGGTAAACTGGGTTCTAATTAGCCAACGATGTAGACGAGGGTGGCAGCGCCGTTCTTATCAGTAGCAGCAACAGCGACCTTGTCGCCGACCTCGATGGTGTCAGCAGTACCCGGAGTGCCGGTGGTGACATTGTAGACCTTGCAGCCGGTGGTTGCATAGGGGTAAACAGTGCCGCCAGCGACGAAGTAGGTGCTGTCAACGAAGGTGACCTCAACGCCGGTCAGGACGATACCAGCGGAAGCAGCGGTGACAACGTTCTTGGTGCTGATGGTCAGGTCATAGACCTTGCCAGCCTCGATCTTGACACCGGAGGCAACAGGCAGAACCTTGACCTCGCCGTCGATGTAGAAGGTCCACTCAACGCCATCGGCAACAGTGGCGCCTTCAGCAGCAGCATAGGCATAGGTTGCGGTGGTGCCGGAGATATCGGTGGTGGTCTTGACGAGGTAGAGCTCCTTGACAACGGTCTTGGCAGCATCGGCGTAGACAACGAGCAGCTCGGAGCCGGAAGCGATCCTGATGTTCTGGTAGCCGGTGAAGGTGGTGACCTTCTTGTCGGCAGTGTTGATGTAGGTGTAGACGGTGGAGCTGGTCATGTACTTGCCTTCCAGAGTGGTGGCCTTGTCATAATCCTTAGTGAGCTTCAGAGTATCTGCAAGACCCTCCATGTTGTAGAAGGAGCCGCTTACGGTGTAGCCAATCCATACAGGAGCGGGAGAAGCCGGCATGTAGCCAGTGGGGCCTGTGATCTCGTATTCCTTGCCGATGGGGCTGTTGATATAGAACTTGGTGACTCCGGCAACCGTCTTGGTGGTGACAGCCAGGTCGATGACCTTCTCTTCGCCGGTGGTGGTGACAACCTTTGCCTTGGCGGCAGCGGTGGTGGCAACAGTCTCGTTGAAGAGGTCGCCGGCCTTGCCGTTCATGGCGAACTGGTAGCCGAGGAGGTAGAAGTATCCGTCATACTTGACAGAAACAGCGCCGATATCAGCATAGGTGTAAACCACGTTGTTGGAGTCGACATAGAAGACGTACTCAGTGGTGAAGGGGTTCGCGGGCATGGTCTTGAAGTATGCGTCGTCGATCTTGTAGGTGGTGCCGCCGACAGTGATGCTGTCGCTGGTGTACTTGGAGATGACGCCGGTAACGGCGGTAGCCTTGACAGCGGACTGGATGATATAATCGCCCTTGCCGTCAGAAGCCATGGTGTAGAGAACGACGTCGCCGGCCTTGAATGCGTTGGTCTCGAAGGAACGTCCGCCAAGCATGACGTGTGCGGGGACAGCGTCAGTTGTGGCGGTTGCGGGCTTGGCAGCAATGACATCAGCCTTCTCGAGCTTGTACATGTAGGTGTAGATAACGATCACATCATAGGTGTTCTCGCCGGTCTTGTAGACCTCGATGGTGCTTCCAACATCGCCGATGATGTTGGTGCTGAGCTTGGTGATGTCGGTGGGAGCGTTTTCGTCGCCGTCCTCGATGACGGTGATGTTGACCTTATCGGTGGTCTTGACGCAGCCAAGAGCAGCAGCGAGCTTGCCCTCGGTGATGGAGCCGACCATGGACAGGACAGCGGTGGGAGCGAAGGTGGCATAGACCTGCTTGGTGTTGTTCTTGTTGATGTAGGTCTTGGACTCGCGGCCGAACGGATCGGTGGTGGAGCTCTTCTTCAGGCCGAAAACGGTGTCGCCGAGAGAGCCGGTGGAAACGGTCTCAAGAGACAGGGTGGCGCCGGGGTTGGCCTGCTGCATGACCAGAGCGGTCAGAGCATCGGAGCCGCTGTAGATGACCTTGCCGCCGAAGGTGACGACATAGACGGAGGTGGTTCCGGTCTTGCTGTAGTTCAGAGCGTTGAAAGCCATGAGCATGGCCTGCTGACGCTGAACGGGCTCGTTGGTAGCTGCGGTAGCATCACCCTCGAAGATGCCGGCGGAGAATGCATCCTTGGCAACGTTGATGCTCCAGCTCTTGCCTTCGTAGTCGGAGGACTTGCCGTAGCCGATAGCAACGAGCAGCATCTTGGCGAACTGATAGCCGGTCAGGGTATCAGTGGGGCCGAACTTGCCATCGCCGTAGCCGGCGATGATGCCCTTGTCGACGCAGTAGGCGATGTAGCCGGCGGACCAGCGGTTAGCCTTAACGTCGGTAAACGGGTCGTTGTCAGCCTTCAGGACGTCGGCGAGGGTTCCGCCGAGGGTCATGTAGGTGACGATCTTGGCAGCCTGCTCACGAGTGAAGTTGCCCTCGGGGGCGATCTCGGTAGCAGTCATACCGTTGACAACGCCGGTGCCCATCAGGACAGCGACGGCCTCTTCATACTTGGCGCCGACCTTATTTGCATCGGTATAGCCGTCGAAATTGCCGGCGAAGGCAACAGAGGCGAGACCGAGGCAGAGGACCAGAGCCAGAACGAGGCACAGAGTCTTCTTCAGAGTTCTCATATGTAACTCCTCCTATAAAGATTTCCCGCGCTGCGGGATTTATTGTACAACGCTTGCAGGATCGGATATCCTTGGCCAACCTGCAAACGGAAGTACCTGTTATTAAAGAATGAGACGGCGGACAGAAAGACAATTTCCGCGAAAAACCGCCTGCTCTCCCAAGGC